>JAGLRO010000099.1 GCA_023136245.1 Candidatus Heimdallarchaeota archaeon | reverse complement strand
GAACTAAAGTTAACATATTTCTACCAGAGTATAAAGGGGAAATAGAAAAAGAGAAAAAGAAGTTGTCAATAAAGAAACAAGGATTAATTTTGTTAGTTGATGATGATTCTTATGTTCTAGAGATTTTAAAAGAAATGCTAGAAAGAATGGACTACAATGTGTGGATTGCGTCAGATGGAAAAGAAGGGCTGGAAAAGTATGACATTAAAGTTGATTTAATAATCACGGACCTGATAATGCCTGAAATGGGTGGGAAACAATTTATTCAAGAGATCAGAAAGCAAAATCCAGATGCGAAGATTATAGCATTGACGGGTTATTACAATTTACCAATTCCTGAAGATGTTATAATTCTATTCAAACCAGTAACAAGAGCAAAACTCGAAAGTACTATCAATTCAATCGTCTAAAGCATTAGAGATTTTTAACTTAATATAGGAATAGGGTGTTTTTTAGCTTTCTTTATCGAAATATAAGAAAATCATTCTTCTTCCTGAGAATTACTTTGAAAATAAACTCTTTGTACTATCAACCAAAGAAGTGCCAACTAACCAAAACTCCAACAAGAATAATTGAAAGAAGAGTGATGATTGTATAATGAATTCTTCCGGATAATTTCCAATATGGTTTTCGTTTCATATCTTTTACTCCAGTCCATGCAAAACCAGTAAATACAATCAAAGAAATTGTTGATAAGAGGTATAAGTATGGGAAGATAAGTAATCCATTAAATACTTGATTCACTTCAAAATCTAATATTATACCTGAATATACCCTAAGTAAAGTAAACAGAATGATAATTCCAAATAGAACAAAATTACCTAAAACACTCCATCTAGCAGCACGATGAATCTTAGTTTTCCTTTCTTTATCCTTAAAATTATCTACAATTTTTCTTATTCCCCAATATATTAAGGAAAAGAAGGTCAACGTAATAATCACTATACTCATTATAGCTTGAATCTCACTTTGAGTATAAAGTATGTGCGTTTTTTCGTAAGCACTCACAGCGACAATAAAATTGGTTGTAAGATGAGTTATTCTTCCTTTTTCATTAATATGGAAAGCAATTTCTAAATCATAATTGCCAGTTGATTCACGGAAAAATAATGGTTCAACTTCAACAAAATCTATCCCTGGAATTACATTAAGTATTATGTGACCCTTTTTACTAGTTATTTCTAATCCATCCTCCAACCATTCTCTTTCATCTAAATTTGGCTTATTGGAATAAGTTCTTCTAGTTGATATAAAAAATCCAGTAAATTTTCTAGCTCTCCTTGAATGATTTTTCAATGGAGTTACTTCTACTCCTTCAAATGGAAAATAAACATGCATAAACATAGAAAATAGAATACTTTTAGCAATATTACCTTGTCGACTGTTATAAGAAATGAAGAATCCTAAATCTTGATCAGGCATTAAAAACATCCTGCTATGAAAGAAGATTGTATCTCCTCCATGACCAATTATACTATATCCGTTCATATCCATTTCATATACTCCTAATCCTGTACCTTGTAGTTTCTCATGTGAAATGAAGTTATCACCGAGCATCATATCGACAGTAACATTTTCTAGGATTTGATTTCCATCTATACTAGCATTATTTAACATCGCAAGCATGAATCTTCCCATATCGGATGCTGTGGAACTCATAGCTCCTGCAGGAACAAGACTAATATATTCAAAGTAACCTAACATACCATTTGAATAATACCCACCAGACATATTTGGTGCTAAGGATACAGGTAAAGGTTGTCTGAATGTGCTTGAATTCATCCCCAAGGGCACAAGAATTTCTTCTTCTACATATGACTCAAAATCTATTCCAGACATAGTCTCAACAATATATCCTGCTAGGGATAATCCATAATTGGAATAAGCTGATATATAGCCTGGAGGATGCACTCTATCAGGTATTTCATCTTTCAGAATTTCTTCCAATGAATCCAATTCTGAAATCGAGGTAAAAATAATATTGAAAATTGTCTCTTCAAAACCTGCAGTGTGCGTTAAAATGTGCCTTAATGTTATTGGTTCTACATAAGTTTCTGGAATTTTGAAAACAGTAAGATATTCATTAACATCTGTATCCAAATCTAATATTCCATCTTCAACAAGTTGAAGAACTGCTATTGCTGTAAATGTTTTTGATATTGATCCAATTCTAAATAATGTTTCATTTGCAATTATTGGATTATTAGAATATGGGCTTTTGTATCCATAACCTTTTTCCAGATATACACTTCCATCTTTCACTACAGATACTGTTGCTCCAGTGATGTTGTATTCATCAAGCTGATCAGCTATAATTTCATCTAGAAATTGTTCCAATTCAGCAGGAGAAACTAATCCTTTTGAAATTCCTAAGTTTTGATTTATATTTTGAAATTCCGATTG
>JAGLRO010000098.1 GCA_023136245.1 Candidatus Heimdallarchaeota archaeon | reverse complement strand
AGATTATTGATGTTTGTTCAGTAGCTCAACAATTTCAGGAAAATCCATTTCTAGTTCTTTCATTTTCTTTATTGTTGGAACTCCATTTTTTGTCCAACCTCTTCTTTCATAAACAGCATCTTTTAGTTTCTCATAGCACTCTTCTCTGTATTCCCTAAGAGCTGCCATTTTTTCTTTTACAGACATACCTTCAATGTTAATTCCGATTTCATCCTTTAGTTGTTTTTTATAGTATTGTTCTTCCCGAGAGAGATATTCTTCCACAGTGACTGGTCCCATAGCTCTGTATGGAATACAATCCATATCTCTGTATGTTACGTCTTCAGGTAATAGCATAAGATTGAGAGTTCTTTGGAAATTGTAAATTCTTTCACTCATTTTGATATATTCAACCGAGTCAATTTCATTTCCAGTAACTGCATTGAAATAAGTAACATAATTTAACACATGTTCAGGAATCTTTGCAGGATCTGCTAAATCATCTGGAACAAAAGATCCTTCTTTTCGAATCTTACCAGTAGCAAAATCGAGATTATCTTCAGGTATAACATCATTCCAGGGTAGCTTACAAAGACCAAGTAGACCGAAACTTGTTCTCCACATTGGGAACCACCAGAGAGCATCAGCTTTCTTTTCAAAAGTAGGTAAATTTCCTCTTACCATATCTTCAAAGATTAACCAAGCTTCGTCATGTTGAGCTCCCTTTAATGCAAGTCCATAACCTCCTTGTTGAGCAAGTGATTCTTTAGTCATATATTCGCTAAATTCAAGCCCTTTAGATTCCATACCTATATCATTCAAGAGTTTCTCATCAGCCCCATATTTTTCGACAAAGATTTTCTTCATTCTTCGAATTCCTTCACCAACTATAAGACCAAAATCTGTTCCTCTTGCAATCTGATGAATTAGTTCTAACGCTACTTCATGATTACCCCAATTAAGCTCTAAACCACCAGTTTTCTCTTTATCAAGAATACCATATTCATAACATTCCATAACAAAAGCTATACCTGTTCCAATGCTAATAGTATCTAATCCGTAGGTGTCACAGTAGAAGTTGATTTCAATAATAGCTTCAGCATCCCATACGTACCAATTTGAACCTACACCAGCTATTGTTTCATATTCAGGACCATCAACTGAAACTTTATGACCTTTATAAGAACCAGTTTGACACTCAAATTCCTTAACTCCGTGAGTACAAGCTACAGCACAACCTTTCCAACAAGGATCTGGACCTTTTTCAAACAGATGTCGATATACTTCTCCACCAATTTTTTCCGATTGTGGATCTGAACCAAATTTGAAATTTTTTGTTGGAAGAAGATCATATTCATTCATTATTGGAATTAGGTGTGTTGTTCCTATCATTCTCATCTCATTCTGCTTTGGATCTAGCTGAATCATTTCTTGTGTATGTTTCCTACTTACTTCCTTAAGTTCATCAATATCTGCTGGATTGTTATTCCTAGTTACAACATTTAGCTTCTTAACAACCAATGCTTTAATTCTCTTATTACGAAAAACTGTTCCAGTACCTCCTCTACCAGCTTGTTTGTATCTTACATATCCTCTTCTGGGATCATAATATGAGAAATTTAAACAACCCCATCGAGAATTCTCTGCACCTGGGCCAGCTGAAACAACAGACACGTCTCGTTTGTTTCTTTCCTCTCCACAATATTTGTCTGTTAATATTGTTCCAATCTTATATGTTTCTGAAGGAAGTTCTTCAGCGTCTTCAATAACGATTTTTCCTTCTTCTCCATCAATGTAAATATAAATTTCTTTTTCAGATTTTCCTTGAATTGCTAGAACATCAAAACCAGAGAATTTCAGAAAGGGACCAAAGTATCCACCAACGTTAGAATCAATAATAATTCCTGTAAGTGGAGAAACAGCTGTTACGATGCTCTTTCCTGAACCTGGAAAATTAGTTGTTCCCCCTAAAGCTCCAGCAGCTATACAAAGAACATTTTCAGAATCATCCCATTGAGTTATCTTATCTTTAGGGAGATATTTCCACATCATGTATAAATCGAAACCCTTTCCGCCTGTAAACTTGTTTATCATTTCTTTTGTTACATCTTCGATCTTAATATCCATAGTTTCTAAATCAATGTAGAGAGTCTTCCCAGCATATCCTTTTGATATTACAGGTACATCGTACTTGAATTCTTTTATAACCATACAATTCACTGTTTTGAACAGTTTTAATCTATCAATTTTAAATTTATTCCAATATTCATGGGTTCAATAGATCTTAGAGTCTCAATGGAGATTATTGATGTAGAGTTTTGGATTTTTGTGCAAAGATAATATATAAATGAAAATTATAGAATTATATTATAACTAATTACAAAATTAAAACGGTGATTTGATTGTATGAAGGAAAATATAGGATTCCTAAACCCATAAATGAACCAATTTTAGGTTATTTGCCTGGAAGCAGAGAAAAGAAGGAACTGAAAGAAAAACTATTGGAGCTAAAAAATGAGAAAATCACTATTCCAATAATCATTGATGGAAAGGAAATCACCACAGAAAAGACTGCTAATTCAGTAATGCCCCATAATCATCAACATATTCTTGCAGAATATTATCAAGCAGGTGCTGAAGAAGTCAAACTAGCTATCAAAGCTGCTCTTAATGCAAAAAAGGTATGGAATGAGATTAATTGGTTTGATCGTGCATCAATCTTTCTGAAGGCTGCAGAACTTCTAGCAGGTCCATTCAGAAGTACAATTAACGCAGCTACAATGCTTGATGTAAGTAAAAATGTCTATCAAGCTGAAATTGACTCAGCTTGTGAGTTAATAGATATGTTACGATTCAATGCATATTTTATGCAAGAGATCTATGAGAATCAACCAATATCTGCAAGAGGACAATGGAACAGATTAACTTATCGACCCTTAGAAGGATTCGTATTAGCAATAACTCCTTTCAACTTTGTTTCTATTGCAGGTAATCTTCCTAGTGCTCCTGC
>JAGLRO010000097.1 GCA_023136245.1 Candidatus Heimdallarchaeota archaeon | reverse complement strand
GTGATCCATTCTTTTCTGGTTTGGGTAATCCAATCTCAAGCGCTTCAGTATCTTATCAAACTTCTTGGGGAGATAATGCTGGAATGAATTTCAATGTCCCCTATTATGAAAATACTATTCTAGTTAGTGCAATCGCAGAAAATTATTCAATTGATTTATTAGCAGAAGGTAGCTTCCTACAATCACATTCAGTCCAATTTTCTGTGAAAGTATTACACACGTTTGCATTTAATAATATCCAACATGATGTACAAATAAACCACACAGATCCTTTACAAATAAGATTCGAGCTTATAGATACTTCTAACATAAGCACAATAATTTTCCCAGATGAGATTAGAATATTCATAAACAATACTTTGATCCCAAGTGGATCATATTCAAATGAAACAATAGGTGATGAAACTTTAATTACAATTCAGGAAAATGAATTAATGGAAAATGTTAGTTTTTACGATATTAATGTCACTGTCTCCAAAAGGAATTTTATAGATAGCTTCAGTAATGAACAAGCATCATTTAATTTTGTTGTTGAAACTTTACCGATAAGCACAAGAATACAGCTAGTGACATCTGAAATTGAAGTATATCATAACAATCAAACAACAATCTCATTTAGATTCATTGATACAATACATTCAGAAGATATTGTTGGTGCATCAATTGAAGTATCTTTAGATATTACTGAGGGAGAGATCGTAACTCATTATGAGGAAGATGGAGTTTATCACTGTGTATTAAGAATCTTTGAACCTTCAGTTTCAAGTCTTAATGTTTTTCTAAACATTACGAAACATGGTTATGAAACAAAGATTAACTTCCTACTAGCATCAGTTAATATAAAAATTCCTGAACTTGGTGGAATCAGACCTGCATTAATTGCTGTTCTTATTGTAGCTATAGTAGCATCCTTAGCAACTGTCTCATTCTTTGTAATTAGGTCTAGATTACAAACTAGAAGACAAACACAAATAACTCAAAAATCAAAAGTTCGGGATATCTATCAAGCCACATATATGATTAAACGATTATTGATTGTTCACCATGAAACCAGTTCTCCTGTTTTTGAAATTAATATGGATGAAAGAATGGTTATAGATCCATCTATTATCTCTGGAGTTTTACAAGCAATTTCTTCAATTGGACAAGAAATGGTTGGAGCGAGGACAGGAATTCGCAAAATTGAATATTATGGTTTTGTAATTACTTCTGCATCTAGTGGTGCATATACTGTATATCTGTTCTCAGACACTGAATTAGTTAAAGAACTAGATGATGGAATACAAAGAATAGCTAACTGGTTTGATGTAATTTTTGGGTATGAAGGCGTAAATTGGCAAGGATCTATGGACATTTTCAAGAATTATCATGATAATATAATGGAAAGAATTGTAGATGAATTATATTTATGGGTTCTTTATCCAGTAGAGGTTACATCAAAGGGTTTAGAGGATATTGCAGAACTTGATACCGTTTCTCAGAAGATTATCTCGTTTGTTGACAAAAAAACTAAAGTTACTCCAGCAGTAATAATGGATCAACTAACTGAATATGAGAAAGAAACTTTGCTGACTAAATTATTTTCTCTAGTAGATAATGAATATCTAAAAAAGAACATTTCAGACTAAATTTAGTTTTAGTTTCTTTTTGACTGCTATTATTTCTCCAGTCAATAACATTTGTTAATGTGAACTGTTCATCACTATTTTGGCGAAGATGAAATAAGAATAGAAATTACTGTCGAGTAATCTTGAATACTACTGGATTTTTGTAATCAGGACAACAGATTGTTACGCTATCTTCTTCTTCTTCCCAAGGAAAGATTGCACCAAAACGAATACCTATCACATATGGATATAGTGTGTGAAAAGCTGCTGCACAGATTCTTCCTCTTTCTTCTGGATAATCGAACTTTTCTCCAATTTTATGACCAAAAGGACATTCACCGGCTTCTAGAATGTTAATAACTTCAATCAATGATTTATCTTCTTGAGACATGCTATTTCTCCTCTTTTGTTGGTTTAATTCCAAAAAGCTTCTCTCGAATATCTTGATCGGACCACCCAGATAATCTCTTGAAAATCCATGTAACTTGACCTAGATGATTAGCTTCATGATGCAGAAGACCAGCTATTGAGAGTTTTCTTGGTCTTTCACTAAAACCTGTATCAAGCATTTCTTCCTCCTGTTCTGGAGTCATTTTTTTGATACCTTCTATAATAGCAGTTGATATTCTATGAAATTCTTCTTCTAGATCTTGGAGCGAAACAGTATCTTCAGGTATGGTTCCATACTGAAATCCAAGTTTTGTATCTTCAAAGTCTATATCTGGAACAAGATTCTTGAACCAGTTGAGTGTTGATAGTAAATGTCTAAATATTAATTCAGCAGACCATGTATCTTCATCGTATGATTTATGAAAAATCTCTTCAGGTACTAGCTTGAATAATTTAAAGTATAGGTTTCTATCTTTCTCAACTAATTCATAATAATCAGCTAATGTAAACATGAATGAATGCTTTCATTTTGATATATAAATTTGTAGCTTTCTTCTTTAATCAGAACATAGTAGTAATCCATATGATCCAGTAAACAATTATTAGGATAACCCCGATAGCACTTGGAATTTTTCTCTTGCCTTCTAGTAATTTTATTGCGGAAACATTTACAGCTCCAAAAATAATCATAAAGATGATACTCGCTACTGTAGCAACGACTTCAATATTAAATAAGAAGACAAAAATCAAACTAATGATTCCTGAAATAATTATAGCTCTAGCAGGAACTCTTGTTTTCGCATTAATTTTCGCAATCTTCTTTGGTATAACTCCTTCATATGATAACATATAAGACAGCCTAGAAGATCCAAGAAGTGTTGCGTTTATTGCTGAAGCAGCTGATAATATTGCTGCTATTGCCATGATCCACCCTCCTGCATTTCTTAAGAAAATTGTAGCAGAATATGTCAGAATAACTTCAGACATTTCACTTAGTTTTGGAAATCCTAATCCTAAATTTTCAGGGTTCATACCAAGAACTCCAACTGTGACAATAGCAACCGAAACATAGAGAAAAAGTACGATAATTATTGACAAGAACATACCCGTTGGAAGATCTTTCTTAGGATTCTTCATTTCCTCTACTGAATTCGAAAGGATTTCAAATCCTTCCATGGAAACAAAAATCAATACAGAACTTGAAATTAAGGGTAAAACACCATTTGGGAGGAAACCTGGATTTGTGAAGTGAGAACCTTTGATTGCAAATATCCCCACGATAACATATAACAGAAGTATTGCAACTTTAATTATCACAAGAATATTCTGAGTTCGACTAGATTCTTTTACTCCTATGAGATTGATCCCAACAAAAAGGAATATACTAAGTATTTGGAAAATGAAAGTATCTATTGGAACTTGATACATTGGTAAATTTATTAATATGTTCTCTCCTCCAGGTAAGACTGCTCCTAAATACCAACCAAAAGTCATAGCGTATAAACCTACAGAAAAACTATAACCAAACCACAAAATGATTCCCAATAACCCAGATAACCACTTTGACTTAGATGCTTCTCGCACATAGATAAAAGCTCCGCCAGCTCTCGGAAATTTCGTTGCAAGGTGAATATAACTATAAGCTGTGAATGAACTTACAATACCTGCTAAAAGGAAGGCAATAAATGCAGCAGGACCAGAATCATAAATCACCAGACCAAGAACGCTAAAAACCCCTCCTCCGATGAGAGCTCCAATAGCAATTCCCATTGCTTCCTTCAGACCTAGTTCTTTAGAGAGTTCGACCTCTAGTGAACTTTGGTTATTTTTTTCTTTATTCTTGGCCAAGAGAATCCCCTTGAATGTGCAAATTTCATGGTAAATTTATGAATTTTTGGGTATTTTAGAATTAAATTTCAAGCTTTTAGGTCCTCTAGTTACTAAAGAAGTAAACCAGAAGCATTCTAAGTAATTTCTTAACTTTATTTACGATTTTTCGTTTATATACTCATTACAATAATGTTTGTAATAAACAGAATTGCTGTCGAACCAACTAGATACCAAAATAGTTTGTTGTTCCAACTTCGGATATATCTACCATGACTTATTCCAAATGGAATTAGAGAAAAGATCAGATATATGTAGAAGAACATTGAAAGAATACCCATTCCAAGATAGAACATTGGCCAAGGCAAAACAACATTAGCTGAAGCAAGTATTTGCAATAATAGTGATGCAATTTGCCAAAGAAGAATCCATAGGAATCCACTTAAAGAAACCTTCCCTCTCTCTGTATTGGTGTTTCCAAGATCTCTAAATGTAAGGTAATTGGGTAATAGCAGAAAAGGGAAGAAGATACTGAAAATACCCAAAATCATCCCTTGAATCCATAAAGCATGACTGCTTCGGATACCTAGTTTTCTAGCATAAATATCTTCAATAATCATATGACCTCCATAGATAATAGTGACACTTATTAGATATCCAATAAAAAAGAAGAGAAAAATCTGAGGTGTAAATATGTCAGCACCTCGGTTTCTTATTGTGAGAGTCACTAACGTATTTAGACTCATAATCATAAGTACAAATAAAGTTCCTAGAATCATATTGACTGAATTGAATCTAAAGATATATAGAGAAAACATAGACGAACGAACAAGGAATTTATCTTTTGGTTCCATATATACAGATTTTTGTTCAATATCTCGAGGTGAGTAGAATCTTTTCTGTTTCTCTTTTTTCTTACTTACTTTTTCTTCTTTGGGAGAAACCGGAGACACTTTCGATTTTTTGTATTCATCTGTTTGATAAATAGCGATTCTAGGACAATTATGTTGCTCTGGTAGTCTATGTTTTGCACAGTAATATTGTTCACAAAGTCTACATTTGAATGGTAAGGATTCTTCTTCACTGCAATCTGGATAAGAACAACCTGTCATTACAATAACCATTGTGTAGAAGTACTTAAAGCACTTTTCTTACATCATATGATGGATACAAACACCAGTACTAAGAAGTTTGTCTCTCAATTTACTTGATAGTGGTTTTGATAGTTTTTGCCACCAATTTCGTTTTGATTTTCCAATTATTACTAGATCTGGTTCATCTATACCAGATATGAACTCTAAAGAAGAAAGTGCCTTATGTCCAAGAATGAATTTAGGTTTAATTAGTTGACCAAAAATATCAGCGTATGTTTGTATATATTCTCTGAAAGTTCTTTCTTCTTTCTTAATGATTTTTTCATTTATTGCCCCTTCCAAGGGAAGAGTTTCTGGTACTTGGGCTGTATGGTAAACTTTGATTTTAGCTCCCTTTTGAGGAGCTGCAATTGCAGATGCCCAGCGTAAAAGAAAGGGATCTCGACTTGAATAAGGTAAAAGAACTGCAATTTTCTTTAACTTGCTTGAGATTTTCTGAATAGAAGGAGGGAATATCTGAAGAACCTCAGTGTGTATATGAGGAATTACAGAAGTTGATATGCTTTTTACTATCATTTTGTCAATTATTGTAGGTCTTCTTCTTCCCGACATCACTACTAAATTGTGTTTATGTTTCTTCCAATATTCTATAATTGCTTTACTAACATTCAGATGCCTACTTATTCTCAAATTATGTTCAATGTCATATTTAGCAAGTTTATTCAAATAACCATCAAGACTAGTACCTATGTCTGAACCAATGTGAAGTAGATCCAATTTAGAACCATATTCATGTGCAATATAAAATGCAACTTCTAACCCCATACATTCGAATTGATTACCACCTACCGGTATCAAAATTCGATCAAGATTAAGAAAGAATTCATCTTGAAAATCAGGATGTATGTTTTTAGAAATTCTTGACATTCTCTTGTTCGAGTATATAGCAGATTCATCTAATATAAACCTTATTCTTAAAAGATTTAAAAACACTATAGAGCTTACAGATGTTCTCTCAAATCTATTATATCTTCTGCAGAAGGACCTGTACCAATAATGGAAATTTTCACTTTTGTTTCCTTTTCGATTCTATCTATGAACTCTAAAGTTTCTCCCTTTAAAGCATCAATATCGTTAACTTTAGCTATATCAGGATAGAGAATATCTAGCTTAGTCAATGCAATCTGAGTTGCTCCATTGAGTCGCACTGCTTTTTTAGCTAATTCATAATTGAACGGTGCAGCTCTTCTCAAACGACCTGTAACTGCTCCGTACTCGACCCATCCTCGTTTTTCAGTTTCCTCTTTTGATAGCTCTCCAGGAAGATCTCCAGTTCCTACCCTTGTTAAGAAGGATTTCATAACCACTATTACTTCTGAAACTCTAGTTGGCCCCACTCCTAAATCAGAACAAATTGCAGAAGACGATACATCTTTCGAAGTAACATAAGGATAGCTACCATGAAATAATGAGAGAAATATAGCTTGACTTCCCTCTGCAATCACACTCTTTCCTTCATCAAGACAATCATTAATTTCTACACTAACATCTGTAAGATAAGGTTCAAGCATTGGAATATCTCGAGCAATTTTCAGTTTCCTAAGAACTCTATCCATGTTTGCTGGTCCTGTACCGCTTCCTGTAGAACCAATTTTATCTTTAAGATGAGCATTAGTTGAATCTATCTCTATATGTTTTTTTTCTATGATTCCTGATTGGTAGTCTACTCCAAATCGATCTATTGTTTGTGTATCTTTGAGTTCTCGAAATAGAACATCTGGATCAACTAAAACTCCTGCTCCAATCAGTAATCGAACATTCGGGTTTACAAAGCCAGAAGGGATCATTCGTAGTCTGTACTCTTTTCCTTCAAATTGAATTGTATGACCTGCATTTGTACCAACACCTGCGCGAGCCACAATTGAAGGATTGTCTGCTAAAGCTAGATATGAGAGTAATTTGCCTTTTCCTTCATCCCCAAACCCTCCACCACAAACTATAGAAAATGACATACAGAATCGATATTCATATACTCATTGTTAAAGCTTTCATTTTAATTTCGTTTATCAGAAAAGCTAATATAGTTTAATTCACGCCTATCTTGAACAATAATGTCTATATTTGGTGCAGTTAAAATTGTTCTTCTTGGAGACTACGCTACAGGTAAAACAACTTTGAAACGTAATTTTATGGGATTGCATCTAGATGAAAAATATATGAGCACTCTTGGAGTTGATTTAGCTACTCATAAACACTTAGACGAAGATATGGAACTAACCTTTCAAATATGGGATTTGGGAGGACAACCAGAGTTTAGGAAATTACGTACCAAACAATATAAAGGTACAGAAGGAGGACTTCTTGTTTTTGATAAAAGTCGTCCAGAAACCTTTGCAAGCTTATTGAACTGGTTAGATGAATTGAACTCTTCTCTTTCACGAAAAATACCGATTCTTGTTCTGGGAAACAAGGATGATTTACTTGATTCAGAAAACAATCAAAGATTCGATTTACAGGCTAAGCAGTTTGTTAATGAAAATAGAGAGAAATTTGAATATGTTGACCTAGTTGAATTCTATTCTACCTGTGCTCTTACAGGTTCTAATGTTTATCAAGCTTTTCTTGATTTGGGAAGGATTATTATTCGAACAAAAAGTGATGAGCTGAAGATATAACGAAAGCAAGAGTTAAAATATGAGTTCTTTTGAAATGAACAAAAAGATTGGTCTTTATTATGGCTAATGGAGATGGATTATTCAATTTAGGTTCAATTATTACAATGCTTTTACCAATCTTAATTTTTGTAGGTCTGTATTTAGCATTTTATATTTGGGGAAGGGTTGCTAATAGAAGAAAGAAAGAAGCTTACTTTGATGATGTTCTAACTGCAATTGATCCATATATTACAAACTACTCTCGAAAAGATCCTAATGATAGACAAGTGGAAATAAGATGCCAACTGGATGAAGAATTTATAGTTACTAGTGCTTCGGCCTGGCTAATATTACTCCCAAGAACAAGTTTCCCGACAATGTTGGTAGATGGACTATTTTTTAGAAATAAGGATTCATTTGGATTAGCCGCTAATTTCAGTGTCAAACCAAGGGTATTATTTGAAGTAATCCCGTATAAGATGAAATCAGCAATAAGAAAGGATTTTGATTATCTTGTAGAAATAGATGATGTCTCCACACCTGATGATGAGGTTAATGAAAACTTCTTGATCAAATCGAATCGAGCAAGAACCATAAATCAACTGATCAGAAGTAACATGTTTCTGAAAAGTATGAAACATTATCCAAAGGAAATACAGTGGATATCAATAAGAACAGATGAACCTCATTTTGAAATGAAATTTAGCATGACTAATCAACCTGCTGATCTTCTTGCACTAACGAAGTTCTCTTTTACAGTAATGAAATTCTTCGCAACAGTTACAGAAAAAACTAAGGATTTGCCAATACCTGTGATTTTGAAAAAAGAACCGAAGAAACTTTCTGAGAAAGAACTAGCTAAAAAGGAAAAAGAGAAAGAGAAATATCTAAGAGAAAGAGAAAAAAGAAGAGAAAAAGATCGCAAAGAAGAAGAAAAAAGAGCAAAGAAAAGAGCGAGACAAGAAGAGAAAGCAATGAGAAGAGGAAATTGATTATTTCTTTCTTTTCGTCTATACAAACATTTTATATACTTCCTTTCTAGTGAAAAAATATCATTCAGATATATTCGTTCTAAAATATATTCTCATCTATTGTAGCTATTCTAGGAAAATTAAGATAAAGGATTGTTTAAAATGGAAAGAAAAACAATGAAGGTTATTGTTGATAGTACATGCGATCTTCCTCAGGAGCTGGCAGAGAAATACGATATAGATGTCGTACCTGTACATGTGCAACATGAAGATAAAAGCTATGCAGATAGAGTTGAGTTAACTCCTAGTGAATTCTATAGTTTACTAGAAAACGTAGACGAATTACCAACAACCTCAGGAGCGAATCCAAAAGATTTCTTTGATAGTATCACTGAAGCGTTTAAGGAACATTCATCTGTATTAATTGCTACGATAACATCGAAATTGTCTGGCACTTATCAATCTGCTCGAGTAGCTATTAAACAGTTAAAAGACAAAAAAGTTTATTTAATTGATTCAAAATTCGGTTCTGGAGTACTTACTTTCTTGTCTCTTGCAGCTGCAAAATTCTCAAGAAAAGGGATGACTGATGATGAGATTGTTAAAAAAGTAGAACAAATTCGAGATAAATCAATATTAGTTGGATATGTTGATACTTTGGAAAATCTAAAGAAATCTGGAAGAATTTCAAATCTAAAATATTTAGTTGGTTCTATGATTAAATCCAAACCAATTTTAGAGGTTAAAGATGGGGTAATAAATGCAGTTGGAAAAGCATCAGGAAAAGAAAAAGCTCAAAAGAAAGTTATTGCAGAAATTCTTAGAAGAGTGGATAAAAAGACAAAGTATGATATAATGATAACTCATGGCAATGATTCTGATGCTGCTGAATTTATGATGCAAAAATTTGAAAAGAAGCTAGCTCTTGGTGAAAAAATAGTTAATTATTTAACTCCTGCACTAGGAGTACATCTTGGTATAGGATCGATTGTAGTCTCTCTATCACCTAGCCCCTTTTAGTTATCTGCCAACTTTATAATATGATATTCTTATCGGGATAGAACTCCACGAAGCCAAAAATTCGAGAAAAGGACAAGCTTTCTAATGAAGTTGGTAGTTTCCCTAAAACTAGGTAAGTTTGTTCATGTTAAATTTCTTTTGCCTTAAATTCAAGTGCTTTCTTAATGACAGCATATATGTAATTAGGAATATCTGAAGCCATTAGTCCATCACCATATCTCTCAGCTGCTAACTCACCTGCAGCTCCGGAGATATAGGCACCTAAGCAAGCAGAGATGAAAGTGTCCTTAATGACTGAAAGGAGAGCAGCAACAATACCGGCAAGGACATCTCCTGTTCCTGCAGCTGTCATTCCAGGATGTCCAGTTCTATTAGTTTTGGTTACTGTTCCATTTGAGATAATATCATATTGTCCTTTGAGAAGGATTGTAGTCTTCCATTTTGCAGCTAACTCTTCAATAATCTTAGCATCCTTTTCAGTTTCTCCTGTTAGTTTGATTTTAAAAATTCTATAAAACTCACTACTGTGTGGAGTAAGAATTGTCTTATGATATTTTAGTAAGAATAGATGATCCTCTTCCATTATACTGAGAGCACTTGCATCTATCACTATTTCTCTTTCTTCTTTATTTCTCAATAATTCAAGCAAACTCTCCTTGGTTTTCTCTGAATCTCTCATTCCTGGTCCTATCACAAATGAAGAACCTTCGAGACGAGGATGATTAAACATATCTAGAATATCAATTGGTTCTACTTCATCTGGATGTGCAGGAATAGTTATGAAATCTGGAACAAAAGATGCTACAGTATTTCGTATATTTGAAGGAACAAGAATAAACAGCAGATCTGCTCCAGTTCGAAATGCTCCTATTGCAGATAAAACAGGAGCACCTATATAATCAATTGATCCTGCAATAACAGTTACAACACCATTTTGTCTCTTATGGCTATTCTTTTTTCTTTGTGGATAGTACCACTTCAAGTCACCTATTCCAACGTATTTCTCTGATTCTTCAGGAATACCGATTTTTCTTACAACTATATCTGAATTAGGAAAATCTCCTATCTCAATTTTATTTCTACCTAAACAGACTATTTTCTTAGGATTCTTAGTAAACAGTGTATTTCCGCTTTCTGGGTTGTATCCTGATGGTATATCAACTGCAATAATATCTTCCTTAAAATCATTATTTAGTATCTCAATTACTGATTTATACGGCTCCCTTGGTACTCCACTGATACCTATTCCAAGAAGAGAATCTATCACAATTGTGTTTTCATCTAAAACACTGAATATCTTGGAAATTTCTTCAGGAGATTGAATTTTGAACCAATTGTTTTTTGGTAAGATTTTTCGTAGTTTTTCATAGTTTTTCTGAGAAGCTTTTGAATCAAATTTGTCTTTATTACCAACCAACACCACATAGCATTCATATCCCTCATCAATAAGATATTTTGTAGCAACAAGACCATCTCCTCCATTATTCCCAAAACCTGCTAGTATTGCAATTTTCGTTTTCGCTACCTTTTTTGCATATTTCAGGATTTCTTCAGCTATTACTTTTCCTGCTATTTCCATCATTTCAAAAATAGATATCCCTGTTGCAAAAGCATTATCTTCTAATGCTCTTGTCATTTTTATTGTGAATCTGTCTCCAAGGTCTTTATTCATCGCTAGAAATATGTTTTGCTTTCTTATAACCTTTTTTAAAATTTAAAACAAGAAAAAAATGGGAAAAACTATACTATTCCCAAATACTTACGAGCTTTTTTATGTTCTTTATCTAGTTCTTCTTCAAGGTGGGAGTTTAATTGACTCCCTAAATCTACAATCTCTTTAAATTCGTTAAAAGTTGTTATGAAAGAATTTAATGAGTTTTCAATAAGTTCCTCTTCAGTGATACCATTTTCAATAAAAGTGACTGTTTTACTCAAATTAGAAGTAAAATTTTCAAGCAAGTCTGCTATTTTCTTCTCTTCTTTGCATTGTTTCAAAATCTTTCGTGGGGTTTTTAGAGGAAAATCTAATCCTTCCATCTCTATCATGAGATCTATTTTTTCTTTGTTAATCTCATCTATACTCGAATACAATTTTCCAAGATTTGAAAGATTGGAAATTATCTCTTGTTTCAATTGTTTGGTATCTTGTCTCTTTTGCAAAGCTTTTGATATCTCAAAATCTACCTGTTTTCCTAACTCAATTATTTTCGATGTATTATCAGTCCATCGAAGATTAACTTCTTCTAAAATTGTCTTAAAAGAACCTGTAGCGTAAGCTAAGGAGTCTGTTTTTCTATAATTTGCATTCATTTGTTACCACCTGTTTTCTCGAAAGGGTAGGATTCTTGAATTGAAAAAAGCTAGTGAAAAAATCGATCGATTCCCTTTCGGAAACATTACAAGAAAACAATTGCAAGAACATAATTAAACTTAACGTTAGTTTCAACAAAATAGAAAATGTTCAAAACCCAAATGGAAAACTCAAAAATCGATGCATTAAAAATGGAGTGCTGTTTTATAGCACTTGAATGCCTTTCACAACAACCTCAAATACTGAAGTTAAAGGAAAGGTACTTGATGTGCAATTATATATCGCACAAAGCGCTGTTCTCGCACATAATCTGTTGTATGCAACAGAACCCAAACCAGGTGGAGCATCGTTCCATTCCGAATTCAATGATACTCGAACTGAGCATTTTCTAGCTGGAGGAAGTAGTCTTCTTTCTCCTATTTTTGGACTCTCTAAAAGGGGTATTTTGGTTGCAGAAAATCATTTGTGGTTTGAGGATGCAGAACTAGGATTCTATATATTCAAAGCACTTGAAAAATCAAAAACATGGTATAAAGTGGAAGGAAACACCATTCTTGGAACATTAATGATGTTCTCACCTTTAGCTTTAGGTGTGGCACATAGTTTCGCGATGGAAGGAATGAAAACAAGTATTAACTTAAGTTTGGATAATGCAGCAAATGTTGCAGAACAATTTCTTAAGAACTCAACGACAGAAGATTGTGTTTACTTAACTCAAGCGTTGAACAAGTTTATCTCTGATGAAATCTCTCCTTCTAAGAAAGTAGAAGATGATTTTAACTCATTCTTGAAAATTCATCAAAATGAAAGAACAAATCTTTTTGAATATACTAAGTTTTATGAATCTAGAGATTTAATTTTTCATGAATTATCAAATA
>JAGLRO010000096.1 GCA_023136245.1 Candidatus Heimdallarchaeota archaeon | reverse complement strand
TTGATTGTGCCTTTCATTTAGCTTTCCTCCATTAATTTTTCACTTTAGGAAGTGACATCCAATAAATCTAAAACTGTAATTAGATGCCGCTAAATCTTGATAAGAATTAATACAAACATAACTAACTAGTTTAAATCTACTTACTTGACACTTAATTGAGGATTGATAAACTATTGGGTAAGTCTACTATTTAAAACGGCATCTTTACCGTTAATGATAATATTTCATGTTATGCATAATCTATCGAATAGAGTGTATATCAATTACCACAAACCAATATGGGGTGGTTTAATATCCCTAGCAGTCTTATTATTGATTATTTTCTTCGATAAAAAGAGTTTTTTTGACAAACCAACGGCTTCAGGTTGCCAATTAGATGAAGACGTGAATTAAGTTTTCCTTAAGGTCTACTTCCAAGAAGGGAGACTAAACAAGAAGATATCTTCTCATAATTAAGATATTTCAAATTGGAACAATTTTTCTTTTGTGTTTTTATAGCGGATAAACCAACTAGAAGTATAATAACATATAATAATAAATTCGTACTTGTCAATGTGAGGAGAATGTTTGAATTATCTGATTTATCTGAGACAACCTTTGAGAAAGTTCGGAATCTTTCTCAAGATGAATTATTTAATTTTACCATTTATCTACTAAGAGTAGGAATAAATTTTTCTCATGAATTTGGTAGACTACCATTTAATGATGAAGAACTATTCAATATGTGGTTGGTTCAATCTAAGAAATTAGAAAGATTCAAAGATACTGAACAAGAACTTGCTTTTCCAATACATATCTCTCCCAAAATGGTGCGATTTGCTGATCTTAGTGAAGATACAGTTAATAAAATTAGAGAATTGCCTTGTCATGTCAGTAAAAGAATTCTTGTTGGTTTTGTTAGAAGAGTTCTTCCAATTATCAATGTTCCTGAAGATATTTATATGGATTATTTGATAGAAGAATATTCTGTTTAAGTTATTTTTTTAAAACCCAGGTGATTTTGGTAAAAAGTTTATATAAATATGAATATATTGTTGTTCTTAGAGGTGATTTTATGGGCAAAATTGTTGATTCCAGCATGAAATACTGGCTAGATGCAAATTGTTCTCGAACTACTGCTTGTGGAATACTTGATTTCTACAATTATCCCGTTGCAAGTGAAGTTTTATTCAAGTCCTTCGCTACCTTTGGTTCAGGACTACAAGAAAGATTAGTCTGTG
Organism: Candidatus Heimdallarchaeota archaeon; assembly: GCA_023136245.1. GTDB lineage: Archaea > Asgardarchaeota > Heimdallarchaeia > Heimdallarchaeales > Heimdallarchaeaceae > UBA460. The sequence goes on along the minus strand of JAGLRO010000096.1, from coordinate 1,698 downwards.
GATCAGTTATAGGATCATTGGCAGCTCTTAACTATATCCTATCTGAAAAGGGTTTATCTCCACAAGAAATTTCAGATAAATCAATAGAGTTCAAAACTGCATTTCGAAAGAAATTTGGTACTATACATTGTGCAGATCTACTATATCCAGATTTAAAGATACTTGATCCCTATCCAGATGAACCAAAAAGATTGGAGATATGTACAAAAACCGTTGAACACGCAGTAAAAGAAGTAGAAAAGATTATTGAATCTATTAAGTGAAATCAGAGCTTATTGGAAAAACAAAAATAATTCAACAATCAGTTAGAGTAGAATGATTAAGGTTTTAATAAAAATCTAAGTCTTCTAGATTCAAGCAAAAACATTATAGGTTTCTCAATTTTGCTTGAAGTTGAGAAAATGAAAAATGCTATAGATTACAATAATCGATCCTAAGCAGACATTAGAAATATGTACAAAAACTGTTGAAAGAGGAGTATCTATTGCTCAGCAAATTATAGAATCTATTTAAATGACTATTGACAGAGTTAGTATCTACAACAAAGATTCGAGTCTTTTGCCTATACTTAAAGCTTAATTATACAATAGAGATTTATAGCTTAATTGATATGTGCTTTGAGAATCCAAGAGCTGGTTAGGATGATTTATTTTAAAAAAGTAATGAGGTTATGCAAATTCATAATATTCATATTTGTAATATCTCAACTGATTCTCCCAACTGTCTCTGGAAGCGTTGGATTTTCAAATTCTGGGTTTTTAATAAATGATCAATTATCTCGAATAATGGGTGATTCAGAGATTCTTGAAACCTCTGTTCAAAAAATAGAAGACCAATCCAAATATGATCCTATGATTAGTCTTTCATATACACCAATTAACCAGATTGGTTCGATAGGTGACAATAGGAGCATAATAGACGAATTGAATGTAAACCATCCATTTGAAGTAAATCTTACAAAAGCACTTTATGATAGCACAACAAGTACAGGTAATTATTCAATTGCTGCTATTAGTGGTTATACATCTCTGTTAAAGTACAATATTTCAAGCATGACTGCAATTCCAGATTATCTATACATTGAGGATGCAAAAAGTGGGAATGATGATCTTGCAGATGGATCCTTCTTAGCAATAGCACAAGGTTTTGAGATAACTTGGGATTATGCAGAATTCTATGGAGCTGATATCTGGTTTGAAATCGATGGATCCGGTTCTTTAGGAACATCAGCTTTGGATTTGTTTTTAGTAAAGGATAATGGCTCCGATCCAGATATAAATAATGCTAGTTCAATCCTCTCTAATGATATAAATGATCCATATACAGATATCAATCCTGTACCTTCAGAAGATGCAGGAGATTTAACATTTTATGATTTTGAAGATGTTATACTTGAAAAAGGCAAGTATTTAGTAATAGCTAACCTTTCCTCAGTTGATGCAACAGCAACTGAGAATTTTGCGTGGGTTTATAAAAATGGAGTTCCTTTTTTAGGAAATTCATGTAGATATGATGCGACAACTCTCAACTGGGAGGAAAGAGCAAATGCTGATTATACTCTCATGCCCTATGTTTTACCATTAAATTCAAGTCAGCAACCTCTAACATATAATGATCCAGATTTAATAAGTTTAACAGATAACGCTTTAGCTATAAATGATGTAGATCAGACTATAATTGGAACTGGTTTTCATAATT
>JAGLRO010000095.1 GCA_023136245.1 Candidatus Heimdallarchaeota archaeon | reverse complement strand
TAAATTCTTTGTGAGAGATGTCTTCAATTATCTTTATCTCTCCACCTAAGTAAACATTTCCAGAATGGTATAAACCAGCAACACCAGGATGAACAGCATCTTCAGTTTTGTAAACACTGAGAGCTTCTGCTTTTTTATCCGGCCTGTATTTATCTGAAACTGTCATTAAGCCTAAATGAATATCTTCCCACATTAATGAAATTTCATCTCCCACATTCACTTTTTCAGCAAAGTCTTCATCTACTGCAAATGTTATTGGAATTGGCCAAACTATTCCATTTGTAAGTTTCATATTCTTGACAACATTATTGTAATCTTCTTCTCCAAGAAAACCAGTTAATGGAGAATAAATACCTGTGGCTATACATTCTAAATCTGCTAAACCACGTTCATCCAATTTATACTTCTGAAGAGTCTTAGCTTTCTCTAAAAGTAAAAATCTATCTTTTTCGTCAGTAATGACTAAATCAATTAGTTTCCCACCATGTGGTGGAATTAGATTATTTTGTTCTGACAATTTTAATTCCTCTTTTTGTTTATTAAATTAAATACTCTTTCTGATGCGACCATTGAACTTCCAAATATGGAATTTACAAGAGTGTTTTTTTGATTAAATATAAAACTCTGACCATATGTATCTGAGCACTTCCCTCCAGCTTCTTCAATAATGAGACATCCTCCTGCGATGTCCCATTCGTTTTTAGGCCCTAAACTAAACGTCGCATCTGCCTTCCCTGCAGCTATTTGTGCTAACTTGTATGCTATTGAACCCATTGGTATAATTTCAGCTATTTCCTCAAAAATTTTCCATTCTCCTCGTTTTATTTCAGAACGACTAGCAAGTAAAGTTAACTTATTGTTCATGTCAGTTTTAACAGAAATTGAGTTTTTATTCAGGAATGCTCCCTGTCCTCTTACAGCTGTATAGAGTTCATTTTGTAATGGATTTAGTATTAAACCTATTTGTGAGATACCATTTTCAACTAAAGCAATAGAAATAGAAAATTCAGGGATTTGCTCAACAAATTCTTTAGTTCCATCGATTGGATCAACTATCCAAACTTTCTCTTTGTCTAAACGTTCCGTATTATCGCGTGTTTCCTCACTTAACCAACCAATGTCTGGAAATTTATCAGTTAGCTCTTCTTGTAGAATTGTATTAACTAGAAGGTCACCAGTAGTTACTGGGTCATCATTTTTTTTGTATGATTTTTCGAATCCTTCCTTTATCAACGAAAGCAATTCTTTACTTGCCTTCTTTGCTGATTTAACAAGGATATCATACTCTTCTTGATATTTTGAACTATTTCGTGATGACACAGTTTCTCACTTTTTTCACTCCAAGAGCAGATTTATAAAATATCTGTTACAACCTAGTAAACTCTGAAAAATAAAAAGAAGTAATTACTGTTTTCTTTTAGTTTTCCAATATTTGGAAATGGATATTAATGTTACGAGTCCGACAAACGCTCCAATGAAAATTGTGCTTGTACTCCCAGTAGACAAAGGTTGATCAGGTGCTTTATAAATCTGAATATACACAAAATCAAGCGCGATGTTCCCGAAAATATCCTCAAGAGTTAAAGTTACAATTTGTAAATCAGTATCATCAGTCCAGAAATAGGTTAGGGAAATATCCCTTCCATCCCAGTATCCAGCTTCTACTTTCTCATGATTTATTGAAATTGAATATGTAAATGGAGTAAGATCATCTGCTTCCCAATTCAACATGTAAAAGGATTGATTATCCCAGATCCAAAAATCTTCAGGACCTACGATGCTTGGTTTTTCATCATCTACCATAGGCAGATTAAAATGAATTGCTTCAATAGCATCAAGGTACACAAAACCTCCAGAACGGTATTGAATCCGCACATATCTTGCTGAACTAAATCCTATAGAATCAAGATCAAAGCTAGTTGTACCATCGCTGATGTTTAGCATGGTGAAGGGTGCTGCTAGATCATTTCCGACCCAACATGTATACTCGCCACTTGTAACAACTACAGTGAAATCATTACCTATCTCATTGAGTATTTCTTCACTATTCCCCATATCAAGGGTAAGATATCCATTTCCGTAATCGGAAAATATACTAGCTGTTTGTCCATCTGGAGCACCTAAACTGTTTTCAGCATTAGTATAATAAACTGATAAAACCTCCACATAATCATCCGCATAAGGATCACTCAAGTGCACAACTACTGTTATCCAAACTGTAAGAGAAGTTGAATTTCCAAATTCATCAGAAACGAACATTGTTAGATTATACTTTCCTGGAAACCAAAGATTAGAGTACCAATCATTTATTGTATAAGAAATATATTTGCTTTGAATTGTATCTGATGAGAGTATCGCTCCATTTTTGAAAATACTACTTTGAGTTCCACCGTGAACTTCCCAAATGAAATTCGCATTAGCTTGCCCCCACACTATTTCATTTGACGACGATCGATAAATTATGACAGGTGGACTGGGTGCTGGTATTGTTATCATAACTGAGGATGATATGCTATTTCCTGCTCTATCGTAAACTATCAAAGTTATGTTATATATTCCCTCATCAAATCGAGGAATAGTCCAATTGAGAATGAAATTTTTTGATGACCAAGTATTTGAATCGTTCTTGACATCATTAGCCAAGATATCCCAATAATTTGGAGAATGGTCGAAAATCTCCCAAGACAATTCTAAAGAGGAATTCCATTGCGTTGATTGATCACTTGGATTTGTTAAAATTTCAGGAGGAGTATTTGGGTATACTGTCGCCCAGAAGCTGTCATTATACACTAATTCTGTACCATTAAAAAGCTGTAAAGTGATATTGTGTACTCCTATTGATAAAGTATCCAAATCAAGTTCAATTCTTTCGCCATTCCACCATTTTGATTGTAACAGTGTACCATTAATCGTAAGGTTTTCCCAAAATTGAGCAATTGAAAATCCATCCCATGCGGTTAATGTATTACCTTCCCCTTGTTCTATATCAACAGGACCTGTTCGTTCTAGATAAAAAACTCCCACATTGATAATAATGGTTTCTGAACTAGTATGACCAGCTTCATCTGCAACAATTATAGTAATATTATATTGACCTGTTGAAAACTTTCCAAGATCAAAGGAAAGGTTTGTAGGATTCCAGAAACTCTCAAAAGAAACAACGCCTGAGTCAACTTCAAAGTCATCAACTAGTAGACTGTAACTGCCATTAATTACGCCTTTATTTCTGAAGTTATACCAAGTTTGCCAGTCAAGAGTTACATTTTCTTCAGTTGAATACCAGGAATTTGGTATAGAACTAATAATAGGTGAAAATCGAAAACGTTCAGCTCGATATATACCAAATCTATAACTTGAGCTTCTTGGAAAGTTCATCTCCCAAACTATGTTTCCATCAGAGTTTATTTCCACCAAACGTGCTCCAATCGAGGAAAGACCTCCATGATCGAAAGTACCAAATGTACCAAATCTGTTCCCATTAGGTAACCTATCTGCATCAGACCAATAATAGCTATAATATCCATAGGGACCAACCCAATCCCATGTAACATTAGCTGTCATAGTATGCTCATTAATGGTGATTTCAAGCATTCTGGAATATTCACTTAACAAATCTGTTTGATTATGATAATCGTTATCGAAAATAATGAAAGTATCTTCATCAACCTTTTCCACTGAATGAGCATGATAGAATAAATTGGAACGAGGATTTCCATGTTTATCATAAAGTTGAAAATCACCATATTCACCTAAACCCCAGATAACATCACCTGTACTATGATCTATTTTGTAGAACGTGTTAGTATTTCGAGAATTTAGATAGATAATATCTTCATCGACATCATAAAATGCTGTATTAGCATGACTAATATCAGGATTGATATTAATATAATCAGCATAAGGGCACCACATTGTACGATCTATAAATGCACGTGTGTCCAATTCCCAGACTATTTCTCCCCCTTGCTTATATTCTCGCAAATAATCAAAATAATAATCAGTACTCAAGATTTCAATTGCATAACGCACAAATGTGAAATATGTGTCATTGATGGGATTATGTTCATATTCATGATGTCCTCTGAAACCAAGATCTATTGTTACATTTGTGTAAAAATTCCATAGAGTAGCTCCTGATAAAGTACCATAAAGAACAGTTGTAGAATTGATAAATTGCGCTGGTGAATAATGCTCATTTGCATGAGTAGCTATGTATTTTTCTGCAATAATGTTGCCGTCCATATCCACAATTAAAACAAGACTGATATGGTCATCTCCAAGAGAATGTCTATCAAGAACAAATAAATTATAACCCTCAAATCTATCAGATGTTGTAATAACCTCCATATCACTAGATTGTATGATCGATGAAGTTATTGGAGCACTGATTGGCAATTCAGTTTGATTAACTGACTTTTCCTGATTTTCAGATTCTTCAGAGATAGATTGAGAAGAAACAAAACTCGTTGGCAACATTAAAACTGAAATGATACTAAATACGATGAGGTATTTGGAAATAGTTTTCAGTAGATTATGATTTTTGTAATAGCTCATTCAAATCATTATCAGTGGTGGAGTAATTAAATTTTCTCCACTAAAATCTTGATGTAAGTGATAATATTCTAAACTATACTATAATATACTATTTCTATCTATTTTTATCCTTTCTTTTCCTATTTTTGCCGAAAACAAATAGCATTGAAACAGCTGTAAGACAGCTAATAAGAAGAGGGAATTCAGTTCTATTTGTAGGTGTTTCTGTACCTCCATTATCAGTAGGTATATTATAATAAATTGCTTCAAGAGCATCAAGCTCAACATATGATCCTGAACTATATTGTATCCGAATGTATCTAGCAGAATCCAAACCTACTACTGTCAAATCGAAACTCTGACTAGCATTTGCTATTCCAACAAATTGGAAATCTACATCAAGATTATTTCCCGCCCAACAAGTATACTCACCAGATTCAGTCAAAACAAAGAAATCATCTCCTGTATCATTCAAAATTTCTTCATTTTCCCCCATGTCAAGTGTGAGATAACCTACCCCATAATCAGAGAATATCCTTGCAGTTAATCCATCTGGTTCTCCTAGAGAATTTTCTCCATCGTAGTAATATATAGACAATGAATTTACCACATTATCCGCATAAGGATCACCTAATTGATTGCTTACATCTAACATTATCGTTGAAAAAGTATAGTTTCCGTAATCATCAATAACTAGTAATGCTTGGTTATATGACAGGAGTATGATAATAGCTAGAATCAAAACAGAGATTTTCTTTGATAAGGTGATCAAATGCTTCAGACCTCTAACACAACAAATTCATTTTAGATATATATTTGATGTAATTAAATTTTCTCCATTAAAATCCGGATGTAAATGATAAAATTCTAAATTATACAATAATTTTACAATTTTTAACCATTTTCAATTTTTCTTCTTATATTTTTGACGTAAACAAGTAGCATTAAAACAACTGTAAGACAGCTGATAAGAAAGGGAAAATCAGTCTTTTGTGTAGATACTTCACGGATTTCTATATTAACAATGTCTGTTGCATAATTTCCAAAAATATCATACAATGTTAGAGCAATTACATTTTCTCCTATATTTTCCCAATAGTATCTAAGAAAGATATCTTCTCCGTCCCAATAACCACTGTCATAAATTTCTTGGTTTATTTTAATCGAATAATTAAAGTGAGTATGATCAAACACTTCCCATAGAATTGTGAATGATGATTGGTTTGACCAAATCCAAAAATCTTCAGGTCCTGATATTTCAGGTTTTTCATTATCTTCTGTAGGTTTATTATAATAAATTGCTTCAATAGCATCAAGCTCAACATACGCTCCTGAACTATATTGTATCCGAATATATCTGGCAAAATCCAAACTTACTATTGATAAATCGAAGCTCTGACTAGCATTTGCTATCCCAACTAATTGGAAATCTACATCAATATCATTTCCCACCCAACAAGTATACTCACCAGATTCAGTGAAAACATAGAAATCATCCGCTGCTCCATTCAATATTTCTTCATTTTCCCCCATGTCAAGTGTGAGATAACCTACCCCATAATCAGAGAATATTCTTGCAGTTAATCCATCTGGTTCTCCTAATGAATTCTCTCCATTATAGTAATATACTGATAGTGAATCTACCACATCATCTGCATATGGATCACTTAATTGAATGCTTACATCTATCCAGATTGTTGAAGTAGCATATTTTCCGTAATCATCTGTAACTAGTAGTGTAAGATTGTATTTTCCTGGGAACCATATTCCGGTGTACCATTCATCAATTGAGTACACAATAAACTTAGTTTGAATAAGACCTGAAGCATGCATTGAACCATTTTTCCAGATATTCCATTGTGAACCACCGTGAACTTCCCATTCTAGATTTATTCCAATCTCTCCCCATACAATATTCGTCACCGTAGGTACACTGGAGATAATTGGAGGACTAGGTTCAAGAATAGTAATCCATATAGATGAGATACTTGCTTGATTTACCTTATCTTGAACTTTTAATGTGATGTTATAAATTCCCTCATCTAATAATGGAAGTGTCCAATTTAGGATGTAATTCTTTTGAATCCAGTTACCTGTCTCAGTTTCTATATCATTTACAAATACTTCCCAAGATGAAGGTGAATTATCAAAAATTTCCCAACTAAGAATTAGAGCAGAGTTCCAGACAATCGAATCATTATTAGGTTGAGATAAGATTTCAGGAGACTCACTTGAAAATATTTGCACCCAGAAACTATCATTGAAGATAAGTAAAGAATTATTGAAAAGCTGTAATGTGATATTGTGAATTCCAATACTTAAAGAATTCAGATCAAGTTCAATAGATGTATCGTTCCACTCTTCAGAACGAGTTAATGTTTCATTGATTGTAAGATTAAGCCACAGTGCTGAAACAGTGAATCCATTCCATCTGACAATTGAATCACTCTCCCCAGTTTCAATATCTAAAGGTCCTTCTCTTTCCAGAAAGAAATCTCCAACATTAACAAAGAATGAATCAGTGCTAGTATGACCTGCTTCATCTGCAACAACTAAGGTGATATTGTGTTGTCCTTCAGGTAAAATACCCAGATTAAAAGATAGGTTACTTGGATTCCAGAATTGTTCAAAAGTTACAATACCACTATCAAAAAGAATATCTTCAATAAAAAGACTGTAACTTCCATTGATTTTTTCCCTACTTTTGGAATTGTACCAGGTTTGCCATGTGAGTTGAACACTTTCAATGGTCAAGAACCAGGATTCAGCTGGTTTCTTTATAATTGGAGATAATCTGAAACGTTCAGCCCGATAAACAGCAAATCTATGATTTTCGGTATTTGGGAAATTTAACTCCCAAACAATATCTCCATTGTTATTCACTTCTACTAATCTAGCTCCAATAGATAGAGTACCGCTATGAGTGTAAGTTCCAAAAGCTCCTAATCTGTTCCCATTTGGTAATCTATCAGCATCTGACCAGTAGTAACTATTGTAAGAACTATCACCTGTCCATTCCCAAGAGACATTGGCTGTCATGGTCTGTTCATTGATTGTTATTTCTAAAAGTCTCGAATTATCACTCAAAAAATCAGTTTGATTGTGAAAATCATTATCAAAAAGTATGAATGTATTATCACTGATTTTTTCAACAGAATGAGTGTGATAAAAGAGATTCTTAGGACTAATTCTTTGTATACCATATTCATCAAATAGAGAAAAGTTTCCCCATTCTCCAAGCCCCCACACAACTTCTCCCGTACTGTGGTCGATTTTATAAAATGTGTTGGTGTTTCTAATGTTGCAGTAGACCATATTTTCCTCAGCATCGTAGAATATAGAATTTGCGTGTGTTATTTCTGGATAAATACCTACATAATCTTGATGAGGACACCACTGAGATTCGTTGATAAAACTGTGAGTATCAAGCTCCCAAATCAGAACACCATTGATGTCATATTCTTGGATATGATCATAATAGTAAATAGTTCCTTCTATATTTACAGTATAGGTGTTATAGGTGAAAAAAGTATTATCGTTTGGATTATATTCATATTCATGATGACCTTTGAAACCTAAATCTACTATTTCATCAGTATAGTAATTCCACAACTTTGCACCTGTAAGGGAACCAAACAAAACTGTTGTTGAATTAATAAACTGAGCAGTTTCGTATATATCTGCTAAATGACTATCTAGAAATCTGTCAGCTATTATATTCCCTTCCATATCAACAACCATCAAAACACTATCATGAATTTTTGAACCAGTGAAAGTATGCCTATCAAGGACAAAAAGATTGTAACCTTCAAATCTATCTGATGTGCTAAAAACCTGCATTTCATCAGGTTGAATAAATGATTGTCTAATATTTGAAAAAACAAGATTGTTTGAGCCAGAATTAACTGCAGTATATTCATCTCTTGAATGTGTAACACTAATTGATTTGTATGCATTATTTTGAACTAGAGTTGAGTTATAGGATAGGAGTATGATAACTGCTATAAACACAACAGAAATTTTCTTTGATAAGGTATTCATATGCTTCAGACCTCAACCACAACTCATTCATTTCAAATATTTTCTTAATTTAATTAAATCTTCTCAAACGCTTCTAATTTTGTGATGAATTAAACTTTTCTCTTATTCTAATAAAATCTATCCCACTATTTTAAATAGAGAATAGTCAGTATATTTTTTTGTTTTTCTTACTATTTCGTTTTGCTGAAAATAGAAAATTTCGAGTTTCTCCTCATCTGAGCTAGCGAATGTTAATATTGGCATTTTTAGAAGAAATTCGATGTCTATTTGTGCTAAAGCTCTTCCTTTTTCCATACTCAGAATCTGATATACTCGGTTGAATTCAGAGGAATTTAGTATTACAGAAAGAGCATAAAGATTTGTGAATTTATCTTTTGGAGATAGTGAATGACAATTGTTCAGATGATAATATCCCTTAATGTCTACACAGGAAACTACTTGATATCCTGTTTGCCTAAGAATGATTTTTGGATTTTCCACTATTTCTTTACTAAAACCACCTGACCAGAGCTTTGAAGGATCAATATTAATCCAATTACCTTGATAATCTATATGGAATGGTAGAACTTGCCTACCAGAAATTATTCCCCTTTTCCAAGTAGATGATTTTTGTGATTTGGCAGTGATATTTTTTTGCTTGATTTTACTCCGTACTCCTGTATGAATCGTTGCAATATCACTAATTGCTTGTTTTGATTTTGAAATCCATTCCTGGATATAATTCTCATCTTCTTTGGTGAAAAACAAATGAAATCGATTGTGGGGATAGTTTAGGAAATCAGATTGACAGTTGAGATTCTCTTCCCAATTTCCTTTTTGGAAAGTATCAAATGTGGGAATCCATCTAGCAATAAATATGTCATTGACTTCTTCTTCATTTGATATTTTTTTTCGGAAAAAAGAGATAGTAGGTCTACCCAAAGTAGCTCCTTTGAAAGGTTCAAAACCCAAAAGAGAAATATCTAAGATTTTTGTATTTGCCAAAAGATAATCTCGGATATTTGAATAGTATCTCCCCAATAGATGAGAATCTGGAGTAATAATCCCTAAAACTCCTGAATCATTTAATAGCTCAATCGATCGTTCCATGAAAATTGAATATAGAC
>JAGLRO010000094.1 GCA_023136245.1 Candidatus Heimdallarchaeota archaeon | reverse complement strand
TAGATGAAAACGTAACTTAAGTTACGTTACAAAAATTTTTCTACAATGCTTAACAAAATTTTTTTTGATGCTTTTGAGATTAGTTTCTTGTTTCCATTTTTCTCTAATATATTTTTGGACTTTATTAGTACAGTAGTGGAAACAAGTAGTTAACAAAGCATAACCCCTCATTCTTTCCTCCCTCTCACTAGACTCGATTAATAAAAGAGCTCGTTTTCGATAGGGAAGGATATCATTATATCGAATAGGATGAATGTGTCCTTTTTTTGTGGTTGATATCATATCTCAAATAAAAATAAAGGAAATGAGTATTTAAACTACAGAAAACCTTGATTCTTTTTAGATAATTTTAACGTGCTCTCTTAATCTTTTCTTTCACTTCATAAATTGCACATATTCGTTTTATTCCTTTATCCTCATGAGGTAAGATTTGTATAGCTTTAATCTCTCCCTTTGGTACTTTGATTTTCTTGTAAATTGAATATATATATTCCTTAATGTCTTGTGATTTTAGTTCCTCATCTGTTACATCAAAGTAATTAAGGTACTTCATATCCAACAAAGCCTATTCCTTTAACATTTTTAAGAATATGTCCTACAGCATTAATACAACAAGTAAAACGTTTGTTTTGAAAAACATTTTGGAAGAAAGACTTCTTCACTGATTTTGATTTCTTAAGCCACTTATTTTCTAAAATTGCTATTTTCCAGCTCTGATTTTTGGTGTCTTTTCAGTTTTATAATAAACACATACTCTCTTTATCCCTTTTTCCTCATGAGGTAGAATGTACCATGCCTGAATCTTTCCCTTCGGGGCATTAATTCTTCTATAAAGTTGCTCTAAGTAACTTATCATACTCATGTTTTCCAATTCTTCAACTGGTATATCAAAATAATTGGAGAATTGCATACTTATGAATTCAGAATAATTCTATTAAGGAATTGTAATATGCTGCTGTTACATTTTATCTTTGATAATCTGTTAATTGGGTGACAAGTACACCAAGAATTATATCAAAAGAAGAAACTTGATTTTTGAAATCATACTCAGGATATATTGTTCTATATTCTCTGAATTTATCATTTGAAGACAGACTTATTAGTAAAGCGAAGAATATATTACTAGTATACCCTTGAGTGAAAGAAATGAAAAAGAAATTAATATTAGGAATTTTTGTAATTGGAATAGTTTTTTGTTCTTTATTAATCAAAACACAAGCAATAACTGTGTCATTCAATATTGAAGATCAGAGCACAGAATCTTCTATTTTCTCTCTCTCTCCAACTTCACCTAGATTATTAGATTTATCGCTAACTCCACATGAACCTATTGAAATAACCAATGATGGGAATTTTACTGATTATGGGTTTCAAGGAACAGGAGAAGAAACAGATCCATACATTATTGAAGGATTTAATATTACTGCAAATGAGTTTTATGGTATTTATATAACTAATACGACAAAGTATTTTGGAATACATGATTGTTATATAAATGAGTTCCACTATGGTATTTACATTGATGATGTTGCCGAAGGAACTGCATCTATCATTAATAGTATATGTAGTAATAATAACAAAAGTATCTATCTGAAGGATTCTTCTCATGCTACTCTAATTAATAACACGTGTTGCAACAACATCAAAGATGGTATTGATTTGGGGAGTTCTTTTAATTCGACACTGATAAATAACACATGTAGTGACAACAACAATAATGGGATTGATCTGGGGGGTTCGTCTGGAGCTACTTTGATCAATAACACGTGTAATAACAACAACAATAATGGGATTGATCTGTCTTCTTCTTCTGCTACTCTGATTAATAACACTTGTAGCAACAACAACAATGATGGTATCAGGATCAATCAGATACATTCTGCTGATACTCTGACTAATAACACTTGTAATAACAACAACCGTAATGGTATCTATCTGGTCTACTCTTCTGGTTCTACTCTGACTAATAACACTTGTAATAACAACTTCCATGGGATCCTTCTGTCTTCTTGTTCTTCTGCTACTCTGACAAATAACACTTGTAATAGCAACACCTACACTGGGATCCTTCTGGGCTGGTCTTCTGCTACTCTGACTAATAACACTTGTAGCAACGGCAACAATAATGGGATTTATCTGTTTGATTCTTCATCTTGTCTTTTTACTTACAATCTTTTTCAAGAGAATGAACGATATGGAATCCTTATAGAAAGTAATTATGAAGGCAACATTATTCATCATAATGCTTTTGTAGACAATAATCTTGCAGGAGCTTCACAAGCATATGATTTAAAGGGTGGAAATTTTTGGTATGATGTTTCCAAAAAAGAAGGCAATTATTGGTCTGATTGGTCTGGAATTGGACCTTATTCAATCGATGGTGATGCTGGTTCCATAGATCCTTATCCTTTAGATGAAGAAGGAACTCCATACTTTGACACAACTGCTCCAGTTATTGATCATCCAACAGATATCAGTTACGAAGAAGGGGCAATTGATAATTACATCACCTGGAATCCTGATGATTTATATCCTTCTTCTTACGAGGTTTCAAGAGATGGGTTAGTTAGAATAAGTGGTAACTGGTTTGGAGAATCTATAGTTATTTCCATTGATGGTTTAGATACAGGATTTTATGAGTATGTGTGCACAGTTTATGATTGGTATGATAATAGTATAAGTGATACTGTAATTGTAACAGTTACTGAAACAACTACAGAAAAAAGCAGATTTGGAATGGTAACTGTACCATTGGCGCTTATATTTGCAACAATGTCTCTCTCTCTTATAGCTAGGAAAAGATTGAAAGACAGATAATTCTTTCTTTTTTTTCTTCTTTTTAATCTGAAATCTTTCTAGCGGATAAACATATTTTTTAATTAGCAGAAGATAGGAGAAATAATAATGCCACTAAATATCGAAACACCTCTAAAACCAAGGGGAGACCAACCAAGAGCAATAAAGCAATTAGTAGAAGGTTTACGGAAAGGTTATCAACACCAGACACTTCTAGGAGTTACAGGTTCTGGAAAAACTTATACAATGGCTTCAGTCATTGATAAGATTAAGAAGCCTACGTTGATTATAGGTCCAAACAAAA
>JAGLRO010000093.1 GCA_023136245.1 Candidatus Heimdallarchaeota archaeon | reverse complement strand
ATCCAAATTCTTACCTCATTATACACAACAACAAGGCTATTTCTCAATAGCTTGGAACTTTGCAATGATAGTTATGCTTGTGGGTTTATTTGCACAAGGTCTATTACCAGCTATTTCGGAATCATATCATGCGAAGAAAATAGCATTGACTCGCTATTATACGGTGAGTTCATTGAAGTGGAGTGCATATTTTGATTGGTATTTAGTAGCTGTATTACTAACAATAGGATGGCGATTCATTCTTGGAGGAGCAGGAGAAGAATGGGCAGGAGCAGCTGTTTTGATTATCTGGTTCTTATTCTTCCACTCAATTGGTTATTTCTCATGGTTAGGAGATTGGATGTTTGCAGGTTCTGATAGACCTGGATGGGCAGCTACAAGTTGGGTTGTAGAACAAGTAATAAGAGCAGGTTTGTTAGCTGCATTTATACCTCTTCATTCATGGTTTAACAGTACATTCAACTCACCGATGGTTGCAGTAATGTTTGCCTATTTTCCTGCTTTAATTATTAAGAATATATTTATGTGGTGGCAAATTCGAAAGAATGAGTACTTTAAATTCAAATGGAGAGATTATTTATGGCAAGGTGTTGCTGCACCACTATTAGCAGCAGCTGTATTATTCGGATTGTTTGAAGGCTTATTTAGATTAATTTGGCAAGGAGAAATCATAACTTCTGTGGTTATACTACTAATTGGAACATTAGGCGGTCTGTATATCTTTGCGTTTCTAGCAAGTTGGTTTGGAGCTTTTGATAACAACACTCTAGAAGAACTAAAGAACGCTACAAAAATGGCAAAGGGATTTGGGTTCATGGCAAAGCCATTTTACAAACTTTCTGAATGGGCAGCAAAAATATCTCCATTACATAATAAATTCCCAATATCAATTTTCGAAGAAGCAGCTGAAGAAGCTAAACAACTTACAAAAGAAAAGACTCAGCTTGTTATCTGATTTTTTTCTTCTTTCTATTTTTTTGCCTTCATCGCAGAAATTATGGATCGTTTTATCCAATCCTCTATGAGATTATCTCTGAGAAGCTCTTCACAATAATCCCGGTGTTCTCCCTGTATTAATCCCATAATGGCTATTTTCTTGAATTTTCTAGGTTTTTTTGGAGTAGTTAAAAACAAGAATAATAATCTTGCAGCTTTTTTCTTCAATTTAACTCTGTCAACTGAAACTTCTATTAAGATTTCTTCATCTTGCAGAGTTATTGCTACTTCGTCGATTTCAGTATTTATTAGAGAAAATTTAGTGAGTGCTAGTAAGCTATAATTACGTATCCAGTCAATTCGAGAAGAGGTAATAGAGTGGTTATAGAGGGAGGTCAAACATCCTTCCTTTATTAAATTATGCAGAGCTTGTCTCCTAGCTTCGTCTCCCAAAGAAGGTGAAACAACAATCTTGTCGTATTGATTACAATCCATTAGTAAAAGCAAAGTGTTCCTTTCAAATAAACTTTGGCAATAAGTTATTGGAGAAACTTTTTAATTTAACTCTGTTCAAAAAATCTCAATGGATTCTGTTTCTCATGGAAGTATTTCTGTTCTTATAGGTCTAATCTTCATTCAATTCTATGAGGGAATCCAGATATGGTTGCTTCTAATAGTGATGTTTGTTTTTGGTGTTTTGGTAGACTATGATCACGTTTTCTTTTATAAAAAGAAGTTCCCAGATATTAAAACGTGGAATATTCCGCAATTAATAAAAGTTTATTTCAAAACTTTAGATGAGAGGGATGAATTTATCTACCATTCATGGTTACAGGAACCTTTTGGTGTATTAGTTGTTGGAGGAATAAGTTTCCTGATTTTTGGTTTTACAAACTCATATTTTCCACTAGCAATTTTAGCTACAAGTTGTTATGCGGGGCATTATCTTGTTGATTTGTTGTCAGGAAAAATGAAACCATTTGCACCTTTTAATAATAAAGTTATAATTGATCTAAAATTACTGCCTGCCAATTCATTTACAGCAGCAGGTATTTCACTAGTTGCATTTCTAGTAGGAATTATGCTCTACATTCTTCTATAAGAATTATTCAAAAAACACCTCTCTCACGATAAATTCTTAAATTTCACTGATAATTGTTACTAGATGTCAGCAGATTTTGTTGGAAAGGTTCCTAAATGGATGGTGAAATTTGCTCTTAATAATGTAATTCGTAAATCCATGATACGGTACAATACTGTAAAGCTTCCTGAAGATAAGACAAAATGGAGGAAATTGGGAGCAATTGTCGATTGTAAAAGCAGGAAAAGAGAGATAGACTTAATCTTAGAAGAAGGAGAGTTCAGAATTAGTTCAATTGACAATGGTATTGTCCAAATTAGTGTCTCAAAGAGTTTGGCAGATATTCCAAAAACAAATGCAATTATAATCGAGAATAAAAACGCTCCTCCTTTCATAGTAAAAAAAAGTAAAAATATAATCACAATTCAGCAAGAATCCGATCCAACAATGTTTGTTCAGATTGAAATTAATAAGGATAAAGGAGAACTTACATTTAAAGATGGATTCGGTTTTGGTATTTTTTCCGAAGAGCTACCCAGTTATCATGAAGATGGTTGGTACAGAATTGAAAAAATAACTGATGTTGCATGTGGATATCATTATGGATTCGGTGAGAAAGGAGGTCCACTGGACAAAAAGGGGGAAGTAATCTCGTTCTGGAATACTGATTCATTTGCTCATAATATTAAGGATTCTAAACTGTATCAATCTCAACCTATACAAATAACCGTAAGACCTAATGGTTTTTGCTATGCATTAGTTTATGATAATCCTTGCAAGAGTCAGATGAAGATAGAGAAAGAAGGAGAATGTAAAACACAATATTATGTAGCTGGGGGAGGTATCAATTACTATCTGATAATTGGACCATCCACCACTAAAGTATTTGGTAAACTATCAAATCTCCTTGGAAAAGCTCCTATTCCTCCTATTGCAGCACTAGGTCATCATCAGAGTAGATTGTCATATTATCCAGAAACTGAAGTTAGAGCTCTTGCTGCTGAATTCCGAAAAAGAAAGATTCCTTGTGATTTTATTCATTTAGACATAGATTATCTGGATGAATATAGAGTTTTCACGTGGGATGAGAAACGTTTTCCAGATCCGAAAAAGCTATCCGAAGATCTGCTTGCAGATGGATTCAGATTAATGGCAATGACAGATCCTGGTATTAAAGTTGATTCCGAATACTTCATGTGTAGAGAAGGAATAGAGAATGGTCATTTTTGTGTTAATCCCGATGGATCCCCATATATTGACCCTGTTTGGCCTGGAGATTGTCATTTTCCAGATTTTACTCAAGCAAAAACAAGAGAATGGTTTGGAAAGCATTTTTCCGCTTTAACTGATGTTGGAATTCAAGGTTTCTGGATAGATATGAATGAACCATCTTTGTTTAATGAAAAAGGTACAATTGGTGATGATGTAATTCATCCTAGTGATGGAGAAGAAAAATTACACAAAGAAGTTCATAATATCTATGGTCACTTAATGTCTCAAGCGACCTATGAAGGAGTTCAAAAACTTTTACCAAATAAAAGAATATACGTCAATTCTCGTTCAGCTTATTTAGGAACTCATAGATATGCTGGCACATGGACAGGAGATAACATAGCTAATTGGTCTCACTTTCAAATATCATTACCTATGTTGCTGAATATGGCAGCTTCAGGTCAAGTAATGATAGGTCCTGACATAGGTGGTTTCTTTGGAAAACCATCATCAGAACTTCTAATTAGGTGGTATCAAGCTGGTTGCTTTTATCCATACTTCAGAAACCATACAATAAATAAGAAATGTTCACAAGAACCTTGGGTTTTCGGAAAGAAGACTGAGAACATCATAAGAGAAACAATTCAGTTGCGGTATTCATTAATGGTTTATATTTTCAATTCGATTAGAAA
>JAGLRO010000092.1 GCA_023136245.1 Candidatus Heimdallarchaeota archaeon | reverse complement strand
AGGTAAGAAGAAGCGTGAAGTCTATCTACCGAGAGGAAAATGGTATAGTTACGAAGGAGAAATCTTTGATGGTGGTCGGGTCTATGAATTTTCTGTTCCTTTAGATAAGCTGTTGATATTTGTGAAAGCAGGATCAATACTTCCTTGTATTAAGGATGATATTCAGCATACGGGTGAAATCTTTGATACAGAAATCTCCCTCCGCGTATATCCCTATGAATCAACTGCTAATTCTGAGATATATTTAGATGATGGAGATACACTGAATTACTTGAATGATGATTATGAAATTGCTAAGATTGAAGTATTTAAAAAATCTCAAGATACTTGGTACGTTAATGTAAAACGTGAAGGAAAAAAGAAGAAATATATCAAAATTCGAGACGTTAAAATCCTAGGAGAAGAAAAAGCAAATTATCTTGTTTTCGAGAAATAGGAATATGAAAATGTAGAATTTTTAATCCAAGAAATCTCGAGCTTCTCTCCACATTATTTTCTTAAAGACTTCAGCATATTTTACTCCAAGAAACATACCAAACATTGTCATTTCAGAAATGACGTATTCTCTCACAGGCCATTCTCCATAAGCTTCTTCATATACATCAAAACATCGCATTATTCTATCAAATTGCTTTGTTACATCAACATAGAATCTTGATTCCATTCCAACAGACTCCTCAACTGTTGTGTAGAAGCTAACGGATTTTTGGTGAGGAGGATATTCATCGTCGTGATTCTTGTATCTCGCATATGATATAGCATCTAACGTTATTGTATGAGTATATCGATGGTCAGGATGTCCTAGTAAAAGTGTTTTGTATTGCCCCCAAGTAATAACAATATCAGGTTTCAGTTTTTTGAATAATTTAGCAAGTTTCTTAGCATTCTCAATTGTTGGGGAAACACCTGAATCTGGTATATCTAATAATATATATTTCACACCAATGATTTCTTCAATTTGTTTGACATGTCCTTCCCTAGTTTTAGCAATCTCTTCTTTTGTACCTTTAATTGAGGAAGCATTTTCTCCATGAGTTAGGAAAACAGCATAAACGTTATCCCCACGATCGCTGTGATTTGCCAGAGTACCCAATGCTCCTGCTTCATCATCAGGATGTGCAAAAACAGCAACAACATTCAAAGGAGTGTATTGATCATTCATAGAGTAACAATCTCACTATCCTTTTAAAAACGAAACTATTAAGCAAAAATCTGGAAAAAAGAAAAATCAGAATTCATATTACTCTGAATATGCTATTCATTTATTTCCAAATAGGTTACATTATGAACAAGAAATCCAAATCCATGAAAATATATATCTATGAAGTGGGAATTAAAAAAAGACAAAATTTTTATAAATGCAACGAAAACCAACTTTTTAGTCGTCTTAATTAAATAAATTTACTAAAAACTCTGTTTGAGAAATTAACTTTATAACATCTATCTCATCATAAACGGATTTTCTGACGACATAGGATGTAATTCAAATGACTGATCAAGAAAAAAAAGGATTTAAATGGCCTTGGGATTATTTACACTTTCAAACCAAGGGGCGTGGATTTATCTTTGCAAACGGTGCGAAAGGTAAGTTTATGGCTAATACCTATTTTGCTGAATGGCTAGTATTCTGGTTTGCATTATTAATGACTGCAATCGTTACTGCAATAGTATTTGCTGTCAGAGGCATTTGGGCAGCTCCTAACTCTGTTGGACTTTACTTCAAATATCTAGGTTGGGGATTTGTAGTCTCATTTATCATTGCATGGTTCTGCTTTGTCTTCATAATAGGACCTTTAACAATGAGTATGGTGCAATATGATTTTAGAGCTGATTTCAGAGCATCAAGTCCAAGAGAACTAATGTTCTCAAAGAAATCATGGAAGTTTTGGATTTGGGGTCTCTTAGTAGATACAATGATTGTAATCCCATTATCTGGATTCGTTCCATTCTTCAATAACCTCGTTTTACTTAAAATGCCAGCAGCACAAGCTTGGGCAATAGCATGGACTTGGACTGAATTCTGGGGAGCTTATTGGAAAGCATGGATATTAGCAATAATTATCATTGTCAACCTTCTTGTATTCCTAAAATGGCAACTTGGACCTAACAAGAAATTCATCGCAAGAATGCAAGCACAAGGACCTCCAAAAAAGTAAATCCAAACAGATAAGCGGAAACAACTAGATTTTTCCCACTTTTTTATTTTTTTCAATTAATATTGTATAAGCACTTAAGATAATATTCGTTTTTTATAAAGTGTTGATTCTGATTTATCTTCTTCTTAAACAATCTTTCAAATGGTTCATTGAAGATTTTACAAAAGTATAAAAGAGAAGTTGATTTTTTTCTCTTTAATCATTAAAAGTTAAATAAGAGCTGTTAATTCTGTCTTTTAGATGACAAGGCTCAAAATTCTAAGCATAGAAGAAGAAAAATGTATTAAATGCGAAGATTGTGTTAAGGCATGTTCTGTTGATCTTTTTATTGTTCAAAAGGAGAAGAACAATGAGAAAAAGATTCTTTTTACTGATTCTTATCGTAGGTGTTTTCGTTGTGGACATTGTATTTCGATTTGCCCAACTGACGCTATACTTTATGAAGGAGCAGAAGCACCATTTGTTTTTGATGAAGTTAATACTCCTGAAAAACTATTGACATATGAAGATTTAATGAAGTTTATTAGAAGTAGAAAATCATTTCGTGTATTTCAGGATAAACCTGTTCCTAAAGAAAAAATTGATTTAATACTTGAGTCTATGCGCTATTCCCCGAGTGCAAGCAATCGTCAAGGTAGAGAGTATATAGTTATTACTAACAAAAAGGAAATTGCTACTCTTTCTAGAGGAGCAGCGGGTCTTCTAAGGTTTGCTAGGAGACTTATGAAATTTAAATATCTTCTGGTTCCATTTGTTACTGGTGTTCTTAGAAGAAGATTACTCAGTCCACGCACGAAATACAGTTTGGAAATGTTCTTAGATAAGACAAATAAAGGAGAGGATATG
>JAGLRO010000091.1 GCA_023136245.1 Candidatus Heimdallarchaeota archaeon | reverse complement strand
AGACTCTGGGGTTGCTATAACACATGGTATGTTCGCAGCACTTTCTCTGGGATTACAAACTTGTTGGATCGGATTAGCTCATGAATATCTTTCAAGAAGAAGAAGAGCAAGAAAGAAGTGGGGAATTCCATCGAATCACGATGTTTTTGGAGTATTTGTTGTTGGTTATTCAGATTTGAAATTCAAAGGTGCACCATCAAGAAGACCATTGAAGGTTCAATGGAGAAAGTAGATGACAATTATTTCTTTATTGAAGAAACAGTTCCATCTTTTAGATTGAAGAAATGAAATGTTCTCTCAGCAGGTACTTGAACTTCAATCTCTTCTATATCAAGATGAAATAAAACAAAATTTGGATCATCATATGATTCCCAATAACCACTGAACCAAGGAATTGCTTCTGATAATTGCTTTTTTATCACTCTATTCTCTATGATATTTGCTCTTCCTAATCCTCTTACTATTGCCATATCTTTCCTACTTTGAGCATTTACAGCAAATTCAATTTTGTTGTTTTCTTGAATTTGTTTTATTTTTGGTCTTCCTCCAATAGAACAGCACCAACACTGATCATCATGATAAATAAGTGCCATTGGTCTCACTCGAGGTTGATCTTCTTCTGTAGTAGCTAGATACATTAATGGTTGTGTATCAAAAAATTCTTTCACATCTTCCAGTTTCATAGTTTATCTCGTTTTCAAATATTGAAATATTTTTTCCTTTTTGTAAAAACTAAGTACTTTTTAAACCAAAAACATGTTGCATATTTATGAGAGACGAAAAAAATTTTCCTATCTCCTACAGAAGAATGTACTTTCAAGTCAGTGTAATGGATTTAGAAAGAGCAAAAAATTTCTATGAAGATGTTTTCGGATTTGAAATTTCTTGGTATGAGTCTCCTGAAGTAGGTTGGTGTGAATTTCACCTACCCGGAAGCAATGCCAATTTAGGACTTAATGCTTCAAGAAAAGATGAGCATAAAGCTGCTGATTTTAGTGTTCTTACATTAGATGTTGAGGATCTGGAAGGAACCAAGAAGTATCTGGACAGTAAAGGTGTTGAAACAACAGAGATATCAGACAATCCTAATTATATCTCATTCTTTAACATGAAAGATTCGGAAGGTAATAGAATACAAATTGTTGGAGATCCAAGAATTACCACTTAATGAAGAAGTTTACCAACTGTAAAATTCAATTGAGAAGCTTCAAGCAACGTTTAGCTGGAAAATAATCCCGACACAAATCGAATTATCATCGTATTATTTATATAGGATTCATCTAAACGATTTTGTGTCTATTTAGCTTTAATTCGAAAATCCGTTCGAAAAAACTTTTATTTTGCTTATACATCTTTTCTTTGATAATAATGACGTTTTCAATAGTTGCATATGATTCAGAGAATGTTGAATGGGGAGTAGCTGTTCAATCAAAGTTAATTGCTGTTGGAAGTATTGTTCCATTTGGGAATGCTGGAGTTGGAGTTATTGCATCTCAATCTTGGTGCAATACTAGCTATGGACCAAAAGGTCTAGCTCTATTAAAACAAGGATTAACTGCGGAAGAAACAATTAGCATTATTACAAAACAAGATGAAAAAAGAGAACATAGACAATTAGGTATTGTAGACTCACATGGAAATGCTGCATCATTCACAGGTAGAGAATGTTTCGATTGGGCTGGTCATATTGTAGGAGAAAATTATGCTTGTCAAGGAAACATTCTAGTTTCTGATGAGACAGTTTTTTCTATGTCACAAGCTTATCGAGAGACCAAAGGAGATCTGGTAGAAAAACTTCTAACATCTTTAGAAGCAGGTCAAGAAGCTGGAGGAGATAGTCGAGGTAAACAAGCTGCTGCTGTTCTTGTTTTTAAAGAGAAAGGATCGTATGATGGTGGAACAGATAGGTATATTGATCTCAGAGTAGATGATCACGAACATCCAATAAAAGAGCTTAGAAGAGTATTTGAGTTGTATAATTTATCGTTCCTGAAAAGAGATGATCCAAAAGATAAGGTTAAACTTGAAGGGGATGTTATAAAGTCCATCAAAGAAGTACTGAAGCTAGACGGTTTCTATGATGGAGAAATTGATAGTAAGTATGATGCAGTAACAAAAGAATCTTTGCAAAAATGGATGCATACAAATAATTTCGAAGCTAAAGAACGAGAAGATAAATTCATGTGGGGCTCTGTGTATAGATATATTGAGAAAAGGAAAGAAGAAATAGGTTGAATCTTTCTCCTTCCTCAGTTTCTTTTTCTTCGCAAATATCTAAGTGAAAATGACTTGAGTATGAATGATTTCACTAATCTAGATGAGCTCAAAACCTATCTAAATCTTGCTTAGAGTTTGATTGATCAAATTTAAATTTTACATTGTTTACTCAAGAATCAGTTTAGCGTGCAAAGAAACTTATTTTAAGACATGATTTCATTTTGGCGTTAATGAGAATTCCAATTCAAGTTCTTGTTTATCCAGTCAGATATGTTGATGATAAATGGGAATTTCTTCTCCTCAAAAGGATAGAGAGTAGAGGAGGTTTCTGGCAAGGAGTAACAGGACATCCAGAAAGAGGAGAAAAAAACATCGATGGTGCTAAAAGAGAATTATTAGAGGAAACAGCTTATTTACCAAATTTCATCTTTGAAACAGATTTCTCTTACACAATAAAAGTAGATGAAAAGTACAAAGAGATTTATCCTGAAGGAACAGAAGAAATTCCTGGGTATGTGTTTATAGCTCGAATTGATCAGGATGATGATCCAGCTATTGATCCAAACGAACACGATGAATGGAAATGGTGTTCTTTTAACGAAGCTCTAAAGTTATTACATTGGGAAGATAATAAGAAAGCATTAATTCACTGTAATAATTACCTAGAAGAAGAATTTTGAAAAAAATAAGAAGAATCGCTTATTCTGATTCTTCATTTTGCTTAAATGATTTTACTATTTGAATAGCACGATATCCTGCATAAGATGCTGCTAAGAAGAGTGAAGTTGAACCTAATATTAGAGCTGATAGGGGAGATATAAAGAAATAGAATAGAATAATTAGTATCAAACTAGTACCAAGAAAACCTGAAAAAATTCCTAAGGAAGGAATTAACCATCCTTTGAATACATATATCTCTGTTAGGATCCCTAATTTCAAACTTCTAAGATTTTCATATTCCTCTTCCAGATAATATTTGTTGCTTTTAGTTTGTTTCAGTAGTCCAAATTGCTCAAGACGTTGAAGGTGATATTGTGCATGACTTGCAGTTTTCAGACCCAAATCTCTTTGTGTTTCTCTAACACCTATCTCTTTTACTTT
>JAGLRO010000090.1 GCA_023136245.1 Candidatus Heimdallarchaeota archaeon | reverse complement strand
TCAGAATCATTAAAATTACCCAGAAATGCTAACCAACCTTCATAATAATAATCTAGATAATTTTCTGCGATTTGAGTGAAATTATTTTCCTCAAGTTTCTTTACGATTGTTGTACGATTGAGTGTCCATAAATCTAAAGGTTCATCATTTGATAAACTAAGAAGTCTTATTGGTGTAGGAGAAACTCTCCAACATATACGACGAATAAGAACCCATAAATCAAGTCCTGTTCTATCTATGATTGTTTTTGGCAGAGAATCAAGGAAGTTTTTAAGTTCAAGAATATTTTCTCGATCTATTTTTCTAATAAATTCCAGTGATTTTTCTTCTTTTTCAGAATAAGATCCAAACAAAACTCTTACATCTTTCTTCCTTGGCATGATAAATGAATCTGGATCAATTACATCATCGAATTTTACAATTTGAGTTCTTGGGATATGCAAATAATCTTGATTCTCTTCCACGAACATTCTTTCATATCGTTGTGAAAGATGCATTGCTTCAAAAAAAGCTGTACTTTTACCCATGTAAAAATCTACATTTTCTTTTGGTACAATATGTATATCTACATCACTGATTATCGGAACATAATCAATTATACTCTCCCAGTTTTTTATCGCTGATCCTTTAGTATATACTACTTCTACTTTGTTTTTGAAACTGTTTTCTAAAATCTGTGACCATATACTAATACAACTTTCGACATCGTTTTTAGCTTGTTTCAAATATTCTGATTCATTCATTATCAAACATATAATACAGTTGGTTTATAATTTATATCATCAAAGGATAAGTATTAAAAAACTTTAAAAATAAAAGTCTAAAGTTGAAGAAAAAACAGCTTTTTAAAGGTTTAAAACAATAGAGTATTAGAAATTTCGGGTGAAGCTTTTTGAGTTCTGAGAGAGACAAAGGTGATGAATTCTTTAGTAAGTTCAATTTTAAAGAAGCATTCCATCAATATCTCAGAGCAAGAGAAGTCTTTTTCACTGAAGGTAAGGAAGAAGAACTTAGAGAAGTTGAAATAAAAATTGCTAGATGTTTTGGATTACTTGGAATGAAGCATGAATCAGTAGATCTTCTAAGAGAGTTGGCTGAACAGACTAAAGAGAGAATCCTAATTGAAGATTATTATAGAGTCTGCTTAGAATTAGCTGCTACACTTTTCTCTTATGGTAGTTATTTAGAAGGTAGAAATTGTATAGAAGATTTAGAAGAAGAAGTGATTGATGAATCAAATCCCATGGTATTTTTCAGATATTGGCAAACCAGAGCTCAGTTGCAAATTGTATACCACAATCTTTCAGATGCAAGAGAAACTGTTCACTTTTTAATGAAAAAAGCAAAAGAATTGGGAAATGATCCATATTTTTATGAATTACAAGTGTTGGAAGCTCAAATTGACGCTGAAGAGGGAGACGTTCTCAAAGCTTATACAAATATAGATGAAGCTTTCAAATTCTTTAAAGAAACACCCTTTGAGAGATCAGCATTTGAGAAGAAAATAATTCTATCACAATTCGTAGAAGATCCTACTGAAACCATAAATCTAATTGACGAATATCTTGATAGATACAAACCTGAAGACATAGCACCATTGGTGTTTAATGCTCAAAGAATTGAATTAGAACTTCGTTCTGACCAAATCACTCCTTCGATAGCAATTGAAAAAGCTGAAAGATTACTTTATAATGCAGAAAGTATTGAACATCTCGAGTTAGCTGCAAAAATAAAACGATTACTTGCAGGATTATATCAATCAACAGGAGATATTAAAAGCTCGTACAAAGCTTTTGAAGAGGCTAGAAAATACTTCCTATCACAAGAAATGGAATATGAAGAAGCAGTGACTTTCTTTATTTTTCTACCAGCTCTACTCCAATTCCATTCAGCTAAAGTTCTAGGAATCATGGGGATTTTTGGAGGAAGTGGTACAAGGGGAAAAGAGTTTATTGAGGGAATAGATCTATCAGAAGAGATTGATCGAATAAAGGATGTTTTTGATGAATATGGTGATGACGTAAGATCTAAAATGGCACAATTTTTCCAGATTTCCTATAAGATCTCGATGATTGGTGTTGGAGATGAATTCCAAGATTCAATCATAGAAATAAAAGCTCTATACAAATGGATGCTAGATGAAGGAGAATTACATTATTCAGAGATGATTGGACAATTTTTAGAATTAGTCAAACAGATGAGATAGGGAAAGAATATGAAAAAATATAATCCTAGTGAGAGAATTCAGATATATACACCCCCTCATATGATTTTGGGTTTGATTAAAAATGAAACTGAATCTGATATAGAAGTAGGAAAGTATGATGATATTATATTAGAATCGCCAAGTTCACGTAATCAAAAAAAACTGATTAAACTGCTTCCTGATCCTGTTGAAAGACTTGTCGTTATTTCTCTAGTTGCAAAGAAAATGGCAGATACTAGAATAGTAGACGATAGAAATATTCTATTTTCACTATCTAGAATACCTTATTTTCTCTTTCCAAATTTTAGTTCTGAAAACATTATGTTTTATTCTCAAACAGATATAAAAGAAATTAATGAATTTGTAAACCAAATAACCAAAATTTTACCTCAACATTCTCCACGATTCGATAATAAAATGTTGATTATATTGAAAATAGAGTATTATATCAATTCCTTTCTATATTTCGCGAAATCGATGTCTGAGAAAAGATTTCCTTTTGGAAGTGGTTTTTATGATTTTCTTAGCTTCTTAGTACATGAATTTTTCACAATCCTAAAACCTCAATTTGAAAAGATAAGCAAAGAAGCTAAGAATCTAATGTCAGTACTAGTACCTTATCTCAATTATACATCAATAGTATATTTTTATGAACATTTTCCTGAACAAGCGGCAGAGTTGACATTTCTTCTAAACAACATTCAGAAGATTGATTTAACAGATAATGAAAAGGATCTTTTATATGAATTATTTGAAGAAACAATTCTAATAAACAAAACTGAAAAAAAGAAGTTACTTCTTAAGCTAAAAAGATCATAAAATAGTTGTATTTATTAAATTTGATGATAAAAAATAAAAACTACCAATTTATTTTACTTTCATGAAGGGTAAGATTGTTCAAATCAAAACAACTGTTAATACTGAGGAAGAAGCAATAAGAATTTCTAAAGAATTAGTTGAGAACAAATTTGCAGCTTGTGTGCAGTTTTTCCCAATATCGAGTTATTATAGATGGAAGGGACAAATTGAAAAATCTGAAGAATTTCTTCTGCTTATTAAATCAGATTTTTCAAAATATGAGGATGTAGAAAAGAAAATTAAGGAAATCCACAGTTATGAACTACCAGAAATTGAAATGATTCCAATCGAAAAAGCATCTTCTGAATATCTCAATTGGGTATTTGAAGAAACCAGTTAAAATTTCATTAAAATATCAACATATATGACACTACCAACAAAGAGGTAGTTATAAGATCTGCAGAAGAACTTAGGAGGGGGTTGACAAGATTATCTGGATCAAATCCAAATCGATAAGTTGTCAGAGCAGCAGCTGTTGCAAAGAATCCTATTATTAGAATTGCTAATAGGTTGGTGATAATCAAAATGAATAGAAATTTCAAGTAAATCGGAAAACTGAATCCTTCTGGTAGAATTAAAGTTCCTAAAACACTAAAGACAGTACTCATTATGAAACCAGCTGCTATTATACCTGATATTTGGATAAGAAAATCAGATGATTTGTAGAATGAGAAAGAGGGCTTAATAGTTCCTAAATGCAATTTAGTGGTGGTAGTGTTAGCTAATATTGATCCTTGAGCTCCAACGGTACTAATAACTGCAGGATAAAAAACAAGCAACATTTGAGGTTGTTCTAAGATTCCTAGAAATGAAGCTAAAATTGTTCCTGTTGCAGCTGCAATTAAGTTAGTCAATGTTAGCGTGGGGAACGCTTGAAAAACCCCATCTTTGATATATGCTTCCTTTTTGTTTTTAACAAAAAAAATCAAAGCTAGAAGAAAAACTACAACAATAAAAGGAATTCCTACATAGTAGTCAAGTTTCATATTTGCAATCCACGGTCTATAAAACCAGCAAACCAAGAAGAATGTAACTGTGATTATTATATCATTTATCGAAGACATAATCGGATATGCATAAACATCTGGATCTCCTTTATTTTTGTATATCCAAAAAGTGAGAGTGAAAGTTAGTGTGATGGAAACCAATGTTCCAAATATGAAAGTTGTTACAGATATTACTATTATTTGCAAAAAACTAATAGAAATTCCAAGTAAAAGACCGACAGTAGATGCTACTAATCCAACCAAAATAGAATCATAAAATGAAAGTAGAAAAATCAATCCTACTAACTGAACAAATCGATTTGTATTTTTTCTCCAAGTAGGTAAGATAGTACCTAAATGTAGAGCAGTCCCCAATTTTCCTGTTAAAATTCCATTAATATCGCCCCTAACTGTAAGCAATAAAGGATAAATCAGAATCACCCAAGGAAGAAAATCTTGGAGGTTTTGAACTAATACAGCTGTACGTCCAGCAAAAAGTCCCCCTATGTTAAAAACAATGGCCCCTAATACAGAGAGTGTAAATCCTGCAAACATAGAGATAGGAGAACGACGTTTTATCATGCTAGCAAAAATAATCAGTTAAATCTTAATAAAGATAATTGTTACTATTCAAAATAATTAAACTAAACAAATGGAAAGAAGAGAAAATCCTATGTTAGAATTGTTTAATACCTAGTTTCTCAGCTAATTCGATTCTTCTTCTAGAGAGAGCAAAGAAAGTCTGCGCAATTTCTATTGTCTTGTTGAGTTCTGGATCTAGTTTTAATAGTTCCTTGTAATGTTCGGAAACGACTATATCTTTTGTAGCAAAATCCTTAGCTAGAGCTTTAGCTTCATCATATCTTTCATGCATAAGATTGTAAGAGAACATTAAATGTTTATTAGCTTTAATATCTTCCTCTGGAATCATATCTAAGTTCAATAAGAATAACCAAGAAAGTGATTCAAATAGCTCTGGAGCTACTTTCGAAGTTAATTTTTCAAGATCAACATATCTTTCTTCTGTTGGTGCACTCATAGTTATCACACAAGTTTCTAAAGAAAAATAGGAAGACTATTTATATATTTTCGGTTAGAATGATTCTTTTTCTCTTAGTTCAGCTGGTTTTTTTGCAACAATTAGTACAAATTCACGCATATCTATCTTGATTACATTTTTTTTACCAAAGATTTTCGCAATCTGTTTCTGTAAAGCAAGAGGATCGAACTGTAGAAAACCATTATCCTTTTTCTTGGGAATAAATGAACTGAAACCATTAGTTAATTTTTGAAGTGAATCGAAGAGATAGCTCTTAAAAGTTGTTAGTTCAACAACAGCAAGTTTTCCTTCTGGTTTAAGTATTCTGTATGCTTCTCTAAGATAATCAGCAGATTCATCAGGTTCGATTAAACCTAAAGTTAGAATTGACATAATCCTATCTAGGAATTTCTCTTTTAGTGGGATATCTCCTGGAACTGATTTGAGATTTTGATAGTATGGTACTAGTGTATCTTTTGCGTAAGGCATTAGAATATTGAAACGATGAGGTATTTCTTCATCTGAAGCATTAATGCAATCGTTACACATCTCAGGAACTAAAAATTCAGGATTGTTTGGACTAACTATCCCAAAATACATCTCCTTTAAACAACCCATATTCCTTATACAGAGATCATTAAGAACATGAATTAATTCTCCTGTCATACCCTCAAAAATTGTGCTTATTGCCCAATACAGAGCTCTTCGAAGTTCCAACATTCCTCGCTGAGTTATTTCTAGAAAAGATTTGTACCCTTTTCCAGGAATTGAATTAGGTCGAACAAAATCTAAATTTTCAAGCTTATCGAAAATTGCATAGAAAGAGCTTTCAGGTTTTTGCATGATTTCAGTATGCTTAGAACGTAAAAGAGTTATCATTTCACCCTTATAAACGGGAGAAGGAGATTTGCTTAGAATTTTTAGAATCTCAAGTTCTATCCAGTTTACAGAAAAGAAGTTTACAATTTCTTCCTCTTCCAAATCCTCGATATTATCTAGTTCCAGACTATTTAGTTCTTTTGTCATTTGAACACCATTTAGGGATTACTTGATTAAGTCCATTATAAGACTTATGTCAGAATTGTGAATTAAATTCAATATTAACCACAATTAAATTTCCAAAAAATCAAATAAGAAATTGGATAAAAGAAGAATACTAATTCCTTCTTCTTTTCCTAAGGATTACAATTAGTGAAGTTATAGAAACAAGCCCCACGATACTCCAGAGAAACTGAATAGAAGCTTCTACAGAATAACCAGTATAAATAAGTTCTATAACAGCTTCAAGGTCTGCACCATCATCAAAGTGCTCAAAATATCGTTTTGTTATTCCATCAGAAGAATCGATATCAAGCTCAATATACAAATTGTAAGGATCGTCGAATATTGAAAAATTAACTCTGAATATAGTTCCACTGACATCTGTAACGTTGAAGAGTTCAGGTTCACTATCGAAATCCTCTCTAATGGTTATGGTTGTTTCATTTTCTATTTTGTGAGTGTGAAAGAACAGTGGAAAACCTTCTCCAGTATACTTATCGTCATCTACTTTTATGCTTGCATAAACCTTTTCTAAATCTGCTTCTGTTAATGGTCCTGGATATAAGCTATCCTTCAATTTTACAGTAAAATTTGCTCCTTCAGGAATTTCTTCGTAGTAATTAAGTGACTGGTTCACTAACCAAGTGAAAGTCCCATCTTTCACCATTAAATCTGAATAATACAATCCATCTTCTGTTTGAGCTATTGTTGGTATACTGAAAATTCCAACAACTAGAAATGTCATTATGGCTATGTTTAGAAGTTTTCCCAATATTTTCACCAAGTTTTCTTACGAATAACTAACAAAACTAATATGTTCTTTTAAATTTATCTCCCTCGAACTTCTTTAAATAAATATTTTCGACAATTGTTCTGGAAATATGGAGAGAATCTGATGATTTTAGTTATGCTCTTGTATTTTCTCTTTCGATTTTTTCAACTTATAATCAGGATTAAGGTAGCGTCTCTTTCCAGCTTCAAATAATTTTTTGATTTCTTCTCTCTCTTCTACGTTACAATTAGGGCACCATGAATTGCAATAAGATCCAGTTTGAACTGCTTCTTCGAAATAATCATGGTTTGAGAAGTAAGGGAAATCACAAACCCAATGTTCTCCACATTTATTGCACTTATGTTCACACGTAGGCATATTTCGCACCTTTTATGAGCTATTTCATAAGAAATAAATTTCTATAACTTATATTATGGTGAACTACAAGCAAATATAACCTTATTCTTTAAACAAATTTACAAAAACACTAATTTTTAGCCTAAAAGATATATTCTAGTATATGTTTAACTATATTTATGAGATTTATTTTAATCTCTGACACTCACATCGGTGGTAGATTCGATGAATTGATGTTCAATAAAGGAATGGAAATTGTTGATTTCTTAGATACTGATTATTTAATTCATTGCGGTGATTTAACAAATGATGGTACTCTTGCTCAATATAAGATAGCAGAGCTTTATCTAGAAAAAATCAGAAAGAACAAACCTTTCATCATTATTCCAGGAAACCATGATGTTGCGAATGTGGGTGATCTTCTCTGGGAAGAAATGATAGGTCCAAGATTCTTTTGTCAGGAAGATAAAAAGAAAAAAGTAAAGATACTTGCTTTAGATTCAACTGAACCAGATTCAAATAGTGGAAGAATGGGAGCTAAAGGAATAAGAAGAATCTATGAAGAATTTGAATCAATTCCTGAATACTGGCTAAAGGTGTTAATTTTTCATCATCAAACACTTCCAATTCCACATACTGGGAGAGAAAGAAGTGCAATTTATGACGCTGGAGATGCAGTTAGAGCTATTTTGGACACTAATATTCACATCGTCTTTAATGGTCATAGACATATTAGCAACACCTATAGAATGTCAGATGGAGCAATGCAAGCTTGGATAATCAATACTGGTACCTTATCATGCAAAAAAACTAGATATAGAGAAGAATATTCGATGACAATCGTTGATGTTGATAGAGAGAAAAATGACATTTGCATCAGAGTAATTCAGTTAAATCAAGATCCAGTTTTGGAAAACATTAGATATTCAGGAAAGTTCCAAGAAGTTATTCCTCCAATGAAAAAGGATCATCTTGCGACTTTAATTCAGATAGGAAATACGGACATATCAGATAATCATTTTAATGTCGATATATTCAACAAAGGAGTGAAAGTGATAAATGAAACAGAATGTGATCTTGTTATTCATTGTGGTGAAGTAACCCGTTCTTCTTATCTTCATGAATTTGAATGGTCTAAAGCTCTGTTGGATCAAATAGAAAAACCAATGTTAATAGTACCAGGAGATGGAGATGCTTTTCCTCTCGGATATGAACTTTTCCCGGAATATATTGGTGAAAGGAATCCATCTTTTGAAAATGGAAATCTCTTAGCAAAAGGATTTAACAGTTGTCTTATTGATACAAAAATTGGTAGATTAGGAAGAGGAAAAACCAATAATATAATCAATAGTCTTACAAATACTTCCAAATTCGGTGCTGTTGCTTTCCATCACACAATAGTCCCTCTACCTAGAACCAAACATGATTCTGAACTTATGGATGCTGGGGATGTTCTATCTGCTCTAGTCAAAAACCGCATAAATCTAGTTTTGACAGGTGCTAAGAATCAAGCAGGTTGTTGGCAAGTAGATGACACAGTATTTACAAATGCAGGAACTTTTAGTAGTTTAAATATAACGAAAAAGGAAGGAAACAGCTTTAATATCATTAATATTTTCCAAACAGACATAGGGAAATATTATGAGATTGAAGAATATTTGATTAATTCTTTCAGATATAAGAAAATAGGTTCGTTTCATGTATCGGATTTTGTTACTCCATTAACGGTTCCACCAAGAATATCATATCAAAATGACTAAAAGTCACTTAAATATCGATTTTAGGCTGTTTCAGGGCTTTTAAGTTCAATTGATAATCGTTATTTTTGAACAAACCTTAAATTCGCTAGAGTGAATCTTAATATTGTGAACGAAGAAATCAATCTTCGAGAAGAAAAACCCCCATACCCTATTAGTATTCTTAACGTTTCTCCTGATTTTGAACCTTGGTTAGAGGAAGCTGAAAAAAGGATTTTTTCTTTGGGAACTGGTGATAGAATAGTTCCTATTGCTCTTTCAATTATGAAAATTGGATTCGCTAAAATTTTGTTTGCTGCATCTGAACTTGGAGCTGATTTAGAAAGATGTAAACCTTTTGTTCTTTTTGCTCCTGATTGCACTTGTTCGTTTAATAAAATCAGAACAGAAAGAGGATTTAGCTATGGAGCATTAATTAAAGGAGATATGGAAGGGATGATATCGACAAATAATTCAATGCCCAATTCCTGTGGATACACTATTGCTGAAATCACTGTAGGTAAAACTGATGTTTCTCTGGTAAATCATCTGAAGCAAAAACAGAAAGAGATGGGAACAGACCATCTACAACAACTTGGAAAGGGCAATCATTTCTCAGCTGTCTACAGCGTAAGAGATGCTATTACGGGAGATGATACTATGAAACGATATATCAATGTTCATAGTAGTGGAAATCTTGGAACTGATTTTCTTTATGATTTAAAATGGTTGAGAGATGTTGATGGATATCATAAGATAGAAACTCCACATGGTCCTATAGAACTTCTTGAAAGTGATGCAAAACGAATTTACTTGGACAGGTACAACAAAGGAGATAAGACAAATTCTGAATACAGAAAACAAGTTCTAGAAGAGATAATGGGAGAAGGAGCTTTCAATATTTTAGAAGAGATAACTCATCAAGGATTATCAGAAGATGGTAAGTTTCATAGACTAGGAGTACAGGTTCATGAGGGTTTTATACCAATAGCTTTCAATTCAGAAGAAGGATTAATGTTAGCGAAAATCAAACCAAACCTTGGAAAAGAATTTCTTGATAGCTGGTCTTATCGAGAAAATGTAGAATCATTAGGGTATACAGAAGAATTAACTAATCTCAATTTTTCACCACATGGAGGAGGATATGAGTTTCGCTATCCAGTGGAAAAATTTTCTATTAAATTAAGTAAAAATGGAATAAAGAACTTTGAAATTGAATTAAAATTACGAAACACTCAGAACAAAAAACTAAAAGCAAATTATTTCAGGCAAATTAAGGAGTACTTTAGCTTCAGAAGGAAACTTCCAATGATGAGGGAAGTGTTTAAAGCGGATCTTGTAGAACATATCTATGATTTAGAGCCATTAATGCAAATTTACCCTCTTGTTAGTACAGTGGGAGGAACACTTTAATTCATTTTTTTTAATTTTCAAAATGGAGAATAATTTCATGAAATCTAATAGAATACCATGGAATATTGCTCATAGAGGAGCTTCAGGATTTTATCCAGAAAATACAATTTTAGCTTTCAAAGAAGCAATAAGAGCTGAAGCTGATGTTATTGAGTTCGATTTGCAATTAACTGCTGATAACCATATTGTAGTTTTTCACGATCAGACAGTTGATAGAATATTTAGAACCAAATCAAATCGAACAATAAGATCTTATACGTTAGTTGAACTCAAGAAAAAAGATGTTGGTTCATGGTTCAGTCAGAAATTCACAGATGCTAGGATACCAACACTAGAAGAAGTTCTTGAAAAGATACCGAAAGAAATCTCTATGATTCTGGAAATTAAAAGCAAAGAAGAAAAACTTGCAGATCTGGTGTTGGATGTATTAGATGAAAAGAAAAAATCATTGGGACTAGGATATATAACGGTTAGAGACATTAATAGCTATAATCAAATTCGAGATCATTCACCGAATCATAGAATCGGTTTGATGCAAAAACAAAAATCTCCACAAGAGTTTATTGATCTTATAGAGAATAAAGGTATAGAGATTGTACAAATTAGATGGAGAAATTGGTCAGAAAAAGAATGGTCTAGTTTACTTCAGAAGGAGATTATTGTATCTGCTTTCTTTGCAGATGATATCAAAGAATATGAATTCCTCATTTCGAAAAATATCGATGGAATTTTAACAAACTATCCGTTCAAGCTAACCAAATTTCTAGAAAATTTAAGAACAAGAGGGAAAGATTAAAGATTTTCTTTTAACCTAGTAATTATTTCCGCTTTTTCTAGATTTTGAGCAATAGATAATGCTTTACTTAGCAATTCCTTACCTTTATCATTATGAACAGGTAACATCATGTTCCCATATTTCTCATATACTCGTAGTAAATCTAGCTGATCTTCCAATTCCTCAAGAGTAACTATGACTGCTTGATAAATAACTGCAGCTTTCTCAACATCTTTACCACTCTCAATGTCTGCTAGTATTTCTTTGAATAAAACTTCATAGAGAGGATTGTTTCGATTTCTCGCTATATCTATTCCACGATTTACAAATCGAGTTGAATCTTTAGGTTTTTTCAGATAGGTTCCTAAAGCTATTTGATAATTGAGATAAAGTTGTAGATCATTAAAGAGACTTGTATCTTCTGTTCCAGAGAAAGAAAGTATTTCCTTTTCGATCTTTTTCTCAAGTTTATCTTTTCTCTTATTATTACCTATAGCAATGAAGAGTATTTGAGCTGCTATAAGATAATACAATCCATTAGCCCTACAGTTATCCTTGGAATAAAGATCACCAATTTCTTCATACAAA
>JAGLRO010000009.1 GCA_023136245.1 Candidatus Heimdallarchaeota archaeon | reverse complement strand
TAAGTTACTTGATAATACGATTGAAAGTAAATTTAATGAGATAAAAGAAGATTTTGATATCTTGAATGAAAAGGTGAATTTTCTAAATTTCCAACATAGATTACTAAAGAAAATTCATCATCTTCTTCCTGAAGATACTGAAGAGGAATTAATAGCATTAATACCTAGAATTTGGTTAAGAAAGAATAGAAAAATTCCAAGAAAACATCTTTTAGTTTTAACTAGTAAAAACCTCTATATTCTACGAGAAAAAGGACTTTTTAACGTCAAATTACGTAACAAAGAAACTATCAGTCTTTCTTATATCATAAAAAAGAATTACTCTTTAAGTTTGATGACAAGAAAGAAATTCCGATTCAAAACACGTTTAGACTCCTACTCTCTTTTTGGTAGAAAAGAAAGCTTAGAGCAACTTATAACATATTTTAAGATAATAGAAAATTATATTGATTACTCTATCCATAAATCTTCAATTATAGAAGATCTGAAATATTATTCCCTAACTATCAACGAGCTTAAAAGTAATATTCAACGAAATCTTAATCATCTTAGAGCTTACCTTTTAAATAAAAGAGAAATAAAAAGAGAGCTTTATTGGAGGGAAGGACAAGATGCTAGATTCAACAAGCTTTTTGAACAATTACTAGCAGTTGAAAGAAAGATTCATGGATTGAATCAATCGAGGAGACATGGAAGTTCTGGAACAAGAGGAATTGATGGACTCCTAAGAAAATTAACTAGAGAACATAATAGATTAAAACAGCAGCTGGAAGACGTAAGAAGAAAAAGTGATGAATTCGACGATTTGTGGGAAATATGAGAAAAGGCATATATACTAGCACTGTGATTCTATCACGTTGGTTCAGATGTCTAAGAAAAAAAGAGGATTAAACAAATATACATGGATAGTTACAGAGCTTCTAATTGGACTTGCTGCTCTTGTTTATGGTTTGTATGCAACAATTAAATCCTTACCTGATCCAAATGTAACTTATATTGTTATAACAATTTTAGGAACAGTATTATTATTTATCGCAATAGGGCAAATTTTGTTTGCTAGACGAAAGAAAATTAAGAAATATTGTTCAAAATGTGGAGAAGAAATAAAAAAAGATGATGAATTCTGTGCTAAATGTGGAAAAGAAATTACTTGATTAAACCAACAAAAAACCTATCTTTCTTCCCAGATTCTTAGAAAATCAGGTATTTCTATGAAGCGAACTATAGGAATGCTTAACCATTTAGGATCGGAAGCATCATTCGAGAATTCCATCTCTTCTTTTGGAGATGTTCGATATCTAATAAACGATTTTTCTGCTTTAGTTGGATCATCAACCCATATCATTATAGGTAGAGCATTCAAATCGTAGTATCCCAAACTAGTGTTAAAGATGAAATAGATTGATCTATCTCCATCTATATAATAGCCAATATAACCTGAAGTGCGATCTGGACCAACGCTTGAAATTACTAATCTCAGTAAATCATTTAGAGAAGCGAGTTTCATCGCTACAGGAGACCGCAGTTTTGTTTCTTTGTCTGTCATTTACTCACCATAAAAAAAGTGGGGATTTAGAGAATTATAAGGATTGCAACTAATAGTCCGTAAATAGCTACACTAACAAAATTATATTCCTCGATAATTTCTTTGTTAAGAGCATTTGATAACACCCCATCTTTCAAATGTTTTCCTTTTATAGTATTTTAAGAATTTCGAAAGGACATAAGGTTAACTTTTGCATTAAAATTGAAATAAAACAATACATATAATAACCACGAAAGCTTAAATAGGTAAAGAAAAAAAATAGAACTGTGAGTTAGATGTTCCGAAACTTTATGGGATGGCTTTTAGGTTCGCAAAAAAGCCCACGTGATCATATAATTAATCTTCGATTAACTGTTCGTAGATTAGAAAGAGCACAACGAAAACTAGAGCGTGATGAATCTAAAATGAATCTCAAGATGAAGCAAACTATACAACGAGGAGATTTAGAGTCAGCTAGATTATTTGCAACAGATATAGTTCGCAACAGAAGATGGGAACTAGGTTATCAAAAACTTGTTTCAAGAATCAATGGCTTGATATTCAAATTAGAACGTGCAGATACTGCTGCAAGCATGGCAGAAGAAATGCATGGAGTAGCTTCAGCTTTACGAGCAGCAAATGCTCAATTACAAATACCTGATTTAGATAGAGTTATACAAGATATGGAAAGTTCCATTGATGGAATAGAAGAATCCACAGGTACAATAGAAGATGGAATTGATGATTTGTTAATCGCAGATACAGATCCACACGAAGTAGATAGATTAATAGATCAAACTGCTGCTGAACTGGGAGTGTCTACACAAGCAGGATTACCCTCTGTAGGTGTAGTAGAAACTAATGATTTAGAACAAGAGATTCAGAAATTAAGAAAGAAAGAAGAGGATTAGGTGAGATATGATGGTTAAAAACTGGCTTTTTGGTAAAAAAAGAAAGGAAGATGCTGATGCACTTTCAACATTAAAAGGACAACAAAATAGACTTCAAGCGGAATCTAGAAATCTTGAGAGACAAGCTGATGAACAAAAAGTTTTAGCTTCAAAGATGCTTAAATCTGGAAATAAAGCAGGAGCTAGACAAGCATTAAAGAGAAGAGCTGTATTCATGAAAAGATTAAATACAGTTCATAATACCGCAATGAACCTTCAAGCTCAAATAGATAGCATCCAAACAGCAACATCAACAGCTGATACTGTTCAAGCAATGGAGCTTGGAACTAAAGTTGTTGGTGAAAAAATCAAAACTGTTTCTCCTGAAAGAACTGAAAGAGTCATGGATACAGTAATGGAGCAAAGAGATCAAATTGAAATGATGACTGAAGCTCTCTCTGATCCAAGTTTATCTGAAGGAGTATTAGATTTTGAGGATGATGCTGCTATAGATGAACAACTTGCTCAATTAGAAGCTGAAATGGATCTTGGTACTACAACTGCTTTACCAGATGTATCAGGATTACCTTCTACACCTGTTGGAACTGGAGAGAAAGAAGAAGACACTTCAGATCTTGAGGCAGAGCTTGAAGGCTTGAAGAAAAAAGTAAGTGAAGATAAGGGATAAAAGAAACTTCCTTCTTCAAAATCTTTTATTTTTTTAATGAAAGTAGTAGCAATTGAAATGTTTTAAAGCGAGATTAAATAAAACATTTTATATCTATGGTGTGAACTAATAACATAGGATTTGATAAAACTCGGTTGTGACTTTTGTGACGGCACAAGGATTAATTGATCATGCAAGACAATTTGCTCAACAAGCATATAATTTTGATAAAGAAAAGAACTATAGTGAAGCAATTCCTTATTATTTGGATGCAGCAGAGGCTCTAATGAAAGCAATAAGATTCGAACGAAATCCACAAGTTGCTCAATCTTTGAAGAAAAAAGCAGAAATGTACCTAGCGCGAGCAAAGGAATTGAAGGGATTACTTGAAAAACGTAAAGAGAAAAGATCTACTGCTGGTAGTGACGAAGATGATGACAAACTTTCAAGTGCAATTTCGGATATTATTGTAACTGAAAAACCATCAATTAAGCTAGAAGACATTGCAGGTTTAGAGATTGCTAAACAAACTCTTCGAGAAGCAATCGTTCTTCCTTTGATGAGACCAGATCTTTTTACAGGTTCAAGAAGACCTTGGAAAGGAATATTACTATTCGGACCTCCAGGATGTGGAAAGACTCTAATTGCAAAAGCTACTGCTGCAGAAGTTGAAGCTACATTTTTCAATGTAAGTGCATCATCAATCATTTCTAAATGGTTAGGTGAATCTGAAAAACTGGTGAAAACCTTATTTCAACTAGCTAAAGAAAGACAACCAAGCATTATTTTTATCGATGAAGTAGATGCAATGGCTGGAGCTCGAGGAGGAGAACATGATGCCATGAGACGTGTTAAGACTGAACTTCTGACTTCTATGGATGGATTATCAAGCTCAGAAACTGATCGAATTGTTACAGTAGGAGCTACAAATCTACCTGATTCCATAGATGGTGCATTTAGAAGAAGATTCGAGAGAAGAATCTATATCCCATTACCTGATGAAGCTGCAAGAGATGCTATATTCAAGTATAACACTCGTGGAGTTGAAATTAGTGATGATGTTGATTTTTCAGACCTCGCAGAAATAACTGAAGAATATTCTGGTTCAGATATTGCAATGGTATGTAGAGAAGCAATAATGACTCCAATAAGAGAATTAGATATGGCAGGAGCGATTAACGATACTTCTATCCAAGCTCGTCCAGTAACACAGAATGATTTCTTAAATGCAATTGAAGCTATTAATCCTTCTGTCAGTGATGACGAAGTACAGAAATACGATGAATGGAATGCAGAATTCGGTAGCGCATAAATAATATGGGACGATTCTCCTCATGTCAACACTTGAAAAGAAAAAAACTGAAGATGAAGAAGTACGAGACATTGATCTTAAAAAACTGAAGAAGGAAAAAGCTGTTTCAAAGGAGAAATTAAAGCTAATAGAAGCTAGTTTAAAAGGTTTGGAAATTACTGCTGAAGACCTAAAAGCTACAATGCCTGTTGATAAAATAATTCTAAAAGAAGATATGTCTAAAGATCAACGTGCAGTGTTAGAATTAGAGTTCGAGGATAGTCTTCCTAAATGGGTTAAAGCTCCTTGGATGTACATTAAACCAAAAAAAGAAACCGACTCTGAATCATGGCTTCAGAGTTGGTCTGCAATTGTTCTTGATTATTCCAGGATTTTTGTTATTCACATAATAAACATTAACGACCTAAGATCAGAGTTTCCCTTTAACAATAAGAAAATCAACAAACGACTAACAATAAATCAAGTCCGTGACATAATTGATGATCTTGTAAAACAGAATATAGCTATGTGGCTAGATGAGAATACTAAAACCAGAGCAAGAATTTACTGGAAAAATAATGAAGAATGGGCTGATGAACTTCTTAATTTTATGATAGAAACAGGTAGAGTTGTTGAAATCCAATCTCTCTATGATATTACCCAATTAGAGGAAAAATGGAGTAATTTACCGGCCAATGATTTGATTATAGTATGTGAAATGCTAGTGGAAAAAAAAGTAGCAAGATGGTTGAATAAAGAAAAAACCATCATACAATTTGAAGCAGATAAAGTATTTTGATTTTTTTTGAAAAGAAAAAGATTCTAGAGCCCTATCAAACCAGGGAACCAGTACTTAGTGCCCTCAGAGTAGCTTTTGTCAACTCTAGCAATACCATTTTCATCAA
>JAGLRO010000089.1 GCA_023136245.1 Candidatus Heimdallarchaeota archaeon | reverse complement strand
AAATTGTCTGAACTTCTTTTCTCTGTATGTAAAGATCATTTATTCAAAGATACACACAATAATTTTCTCCTTTTCAATAATGAATTGAGTGAAAATATCAATCGGTTACGAAGAATGGAGACCGATAAGAGTGAACTCAAAGGAATACTTTATGATATCAATGAGAGAGTGTTACGACATCGACCGATTTTGAAAAAGGCAGCTCAGGAAACACTGAAATGGAAAGTGAAAATTCAACAAGAAAAAGAAAAATTCAACACATTTTTTGATATTCATGAGAATAATCTATCAATTGAACAGAAAGAAGAAATTGAAAGAAAGTCAAAACAACTTGAAATTTATGAAGAGTTACTAGACGATGATGTCAATGATTATGATAAAGATGTAGATGCGATGGATGTTCTTTATGGAGAACATTTACGATATCAAGAAATCGTTTCTCCCTATTTTAAGGATCTAACATTCGAAATTGAAGATAGAATCCAGAGATACAGTGAGATAATTAGTTCTCTTCTATATAGAACACAAATTGCTGTGTCTACTAGTTCTTCTAGCAGAGATTTAGATTATCAGCTTATGAATGAATTGAAATCCCTCTGGAGGTATACTGGAAAACCTGTAGTAGACGAACAAGAGGATTTAGTGGGTTTTATGGCTGGACCTGGACAATTGAATGAGCAGTTTGGTATTGTCATAATGCAACAGCAGGAGATATCTTTGTCCATGGTTAGAAGGATATACGACCATATAGTTGCTCCTTCAACTGGAGATTCTGAAAATTTGAGTGAATTAGACAAAAAAGAATATCTTTTAAACGAAATTCCAAGAATAATTCCTCAAGTTCCTTTTACTTATCTTATACCAAAAGTCATTATTGAATACTGCAATAGGGTAGATTCTCCATTAACAGATGAACTGAAAGAAGTCATGCTTCAATCCTCTAGTTATCTTTTTATACCAATTGAATTCGTAAACAAAACAACTCGTGAAATAAGAGTTAAGAATGAAAAAATCCTCCAAAAAGGTGAAATTCTTCCTTATTTCAATCCAGCTGAGAGTAATATAATCAATGATCACATAAAAAATAATGAAAACGTTGAAGTGAAAGACATAACTGGGAAAGAAGTAGGGGGAGCCCATTCCGTTATATATCATCCAGGGAAAGGATATTTTTTGGTAGTTGAAAGAAAACAATTATCAGATAAACTTTACGAACAAATTTACGATTTCCTATATAGTGATATTACACCTCATCACATAAAAACACAATTTCGGCAAATTAAAGAGAAGAAGAGAATTGTCAAGGAAAAACTAGCAGAAGAATATGAGATTCAGGAAAGTAGTGTAACAAAACTTGATTTTCTGAAAAAAGTTTTGATAGAGAAAAATACAGGAAT
Source organism: Candidatus Heimdallarchaeota archaeon (assembly GCA_023136245.1). Classification (GTDB taxonomy): domain Archaea; phylum Asgardarchaeota; class Heimdallarchaeia; order Heimdallarchaeales; family Heimdallarchaeaceae; genus UBA460. The sequence goes on along the minus strand of JAGLRO010000089.1, from coordinate 19,082 downwards.
ACTACCTGAAAAAGTAGAAAATGCAAGATTTTCCTTGATTTCTTTGGGTAATGTAAGAATTTTGGGTGATGTAATTCAAGTGAATTTTGGATCTCCATTCTTTGAGCTATCAGAAGTGTTTAATTTGGAAGGGAAAGTTGTAGAAAACGTCAAAGGTACGGAAATTGGTGTGGTATACAACCTCCAATTACTAGAAAAACCCATGCTTTATGTATGGACTTCGATAGATTTGATGCTCATTGCCTCCTTCATTCACAAAAATCCAGAAAAATTGTTTGTTAAAGATAAGAATTTTGTAGACAATTTAGCAATATCTATTGGAAAGCAATTAAGTATTGCACCACAAATTGCACTTAGACCCGATATAGTAATGACATTCATGAATCTGGCAGGAAAGCTGAGTAGTATTGAACATGTAGAAGATACTATGAAGAAATTCAATCCAAAAGCAATAGAGATGACAAGAATAATTTCAGTAGATAAACGGAAGATACTAGCAGATATTAGTGATAAGGAAATAATGGAAGAAATATATACTGACATTGAAGTAGGAGAATCAGAGGATGATTCTAGGTTTGTAACATCACCAGATTACTTTCTCAGAGAGCAATAAGTTCCAACTGAATCCAGTTAAAACTATGTGTGAGCTATATTTATGAAAAATACATTTCTTGGTTTCTATAAAATAAGAGAATTGAGTGAATTAATTGATTCAAACGCTGTTCTGTTATTTGGTGTTCCTTTTGAGAGATTAAAAGCAACATTAGGTGGATCAAAAAAAGCTCCTAAAACCATAAGAAAGCAATCTCTTGAATTCAGTGGAGTATCACTGACTTTTGATGTAACTAAATCCAAAAGAAATTTCTTTGATTTAGGGGATATTCATCCAATAAATGAAAGAGAAAAATTGAAAGCGATATGGGAAAAAGCCGAAGAACTTAATTCTGAAATACTAGTACTTGGAGGAGATCATAGCATAACTTACGATACCCTTTCTGTAGCTCCATGGGATGAAAAAACAGGACTAATCTGGCTAGATGCTCATGCTGATCTAGCAGATGAATATCCTCCTGGTATCTTTCAATCTCATGGAACTGTTTTTACAAATCTAAAGAATCAAAGAAATTTAAGAGCTGACCAATTACTTCTCATTGGAGGACATTCCTATACTCAAATGTCAGCAGAGCATGAAAAAATCAGAAATAAGGAAGTAAATTTTATTCCTATTCGAAAAATTCATGAAGAGAAATCTAATTCAATGGAACTTATTAGTAATTTTCTAGATAATTTTGACCGAATTTACATGAGCATTGATTTAGATGTAATTGATCAAGCATTTGTACCAACTTTAGCAACAGCTGAACCATTTGGATTAACTCCAGCGGTTTTACAGGAAATTTTGAGAGTTATTCTTCCAAAAACAAAGTATGTTGACATAGTTGAGGCTAGGCATTACAGAAACAATCGAATAGTCCCGAATTTGGTAGTTGGGTTAATTTTCTACATCTTGGAAATTTGGGATTTGAATTAAGTTCGCACAAGAAACTTTATTTTTCTTCTCTAGTTTTGTATATTATGACTTCAAAAAAAGTGATTCTAACTGATAAAGCCCCAGCTCCTGTTGGTCCTTACTCTCAAGCAATTCAGGCGGGAAATTTCTTATTTGTTGCAGGTCAAATACCTTTTGATGTTTCAACTGGTGAAATATCCTACGGAGACATTCAGCAATCAACAAAAATAGTTCTTGAGAACATTAAAGCTATTGTTGAAGAAGCAAACTACACAATGGATGATATTGTTCGATGCCGAGTATACTTGAAGGATATGGATGAATTTGGAAAAATGAATGAAATCTTCTCTCAATTCTTCACAAAAGACCCTCCCGCAAGAGCTGCAATTGAGGTTAGTAGATTACCAAAAGATGTAAATGTAGAAATATCTGCTGTTGCATGGAAAGAGTAGTTATTTATTCTTCATTCTTTTTCAAATCATCAAGAAGTAACCTAATGTTTCTACCCTTTATAGACTTAATTGAATCATTTATTAGATCATTCATTTCTTGATTGATTGATTGTTTTTGTTTCTCAAGAAAAGAGACAGCATCCTTATTTCCTACTTGTCCCAGTAACCAAATCACTTTTTCTTTGGAGTAATCAGGTAAATCCTTTTCCAGAAACATACGTAAATCTCTTTCGATTAAACTTCCATATTCCATTAAAAATGCTGCTGCTTCTGATCGAACGTCTTCAGACGAAGATATCAATTGTCCCATAATAATATCTTTGATATAAGGATTAGGTTTTCTAGCTTTTAATGATCTGATGGCTGCGATTTTTTTTGAATTCTTTGAATCGTTTTTTACCACAGAAGATAATGCTTCTACAATTTTAGCAGAATGAAAGTGTTTTAACTCTCTTATAGCAAAAATACCAAAATCTTCTCTTTTATCATCTAATTGACTTAGAAGATGTTGTATCATTTGTTCTTCTTTAAATTCTAGCTTTTTTGGATCATTGTTTGAAGATCCCATAGGAATACTTTGGATACCATATATAAAAAATCAACTAAATAAAATTTGAAAAAAGAGAATATTAGTTTCTCTTCTTCTTGTATAATAGAGCTATTGCAATTAGTCCAAAAATAGAAAGAATTCCAAATGGAAATGGTATTGCACTGTCTGTAGGTATGGGGGATTTAACTAAATCAATGAAGAAAGATATTTCTCTTATGTTACCAGCATTATCGTGAATAGTCAAAATGATTTTATGTATTCCATAATCCAGAAAACTCATTACTATTTCACCACTTCCTGGTAAGCTAATACTGTTTCCCTCATCAGTAGAAACAACGATTTTGTAGAGCCCACTTCCACCAGTATCATTTGCTTCAATTATAAACTTAATTTCTTTCAAACTTCTTTCAATTGAGGTTACATTGAGAAGTTCTGGATCTAACAAGTTACCATCAGTTTCTTCTATTAATATACTCCCTGAAGGAGCTACTTGTTCTATCAATACTACTACGTACTCTGTTTTTGTTGCTAAAGATGCATTGGCTGTTACTGAGATATTATATTCACCTACACTAGAATATTGATGATAAATTCTATGAATGGACAAATTGTTTACTGTCTCAATACTTGATAAATCATCCCAGTCAATTTCTACAGCAGTAATAAATGCATTATAAACTGAAGCATTCCAGTACAAACTCACATTAAGTAAATTTGTAAATTGAGGTACAGAAAGTTCCATTTCAGGAGTACCATCAACTATAGTTATAACATGAGCTTTATTCTCATATAGATATCTGAATTCTTTTGTAATATTGTCAAAATGATAAATAAATGCTCTTACTTCAACTTGTGTATCAGCTTCGAATGAATGTGTGAAAGATGCTGTGAAATTTGCATAACCTCCTACTCTTGTATCAGAAACAGAAACATTCTGAAATTCACCAGTATGTCCAGGAATCACCTCTCTATAAGTCAATCCATAACTAGTAACATTGTAATTGTGTGCTGTAATATTCATGTCAATTTCATCATACTGTGTATAGAACTCTTGTTTGAAATCCGACTCTATCCATACACCTGTGGTAATCAAGTTAGGAACACCAATCGCATCTTCAAATTCACCATACCTAGATCTAAATGTAACAAACTCAGATGACATATTTAATGTATAATTGTAATATGCATTCACTCCTCCTCCAAGGATTACGGTGGAATCGTTATCGTAAGTCATGAGAGTTCCATCTACCCAGCTCAAACTAGTACTTATATAAGTTCCATCATCACCAAAGAGCAATGGTGCAGAAGTGTTATCTCCACCTGTATAATAATAAAAGAAAGTCACATTTTCATATGCATCAACTTCTATGATACCACCTTCATATTTGCTATTATCTCTCTCTCTAATTACAACATCGAGTTCTCCAGCGTTTGCATAAACAGGTCTAGTTACTGCCAATGTTGTAGGTAATGTAATTTTATTATCTTTAGCTAATGTAGTTGTTGAAATTATGCTCATACTACATACTAAAGTAAGTATTATCAAAGGTATAATGAATCGTTTATTCATAAATGAAATCTCCACCATCTAGGTTTTTGTATTCAGACTTTGAAAAGTATTTGTGTTTTTAAACTTTTTCGAACTTGATTTTAATACATTTCTAAGAAGGGTTCTATAGAAAAATTTCCACATTGTCTGTATATACATAAGGTGAGAGAATGCTATAGGGTGTATTTGTGGGTCTGACAACTTTTCTGTCTTTTGAAAACTGAGGATCTTCACTTAATAAATCAAACATATTTCCAATTACATCGAAAGTTGGAAGTGTTCCAGTTACAAAACCATTTTCAATTTTGTATGCATCAATAGCAGAAATCTTGAAAGTTCCAGAATATGAATCTGCAGTCATATATCCTTGGGAGGAGTTGATATAGACTCCTTCCTTAACATCTTCTATCAATGTTTCCACAGATTCTATTCCTTCTCCAATCAGCAAATTAGAAGGATAAATCTCAGGGTAAGCTTGATAATTCCTTGGGAAGATTTCAAACATTTTCACTCTAAACGAATTGCCTGTTCTTTCTTCTTTTTCTTGAATGTTTTGTGAGTTATTTAAAGCAGTGTGAAAAATTCCATTTCTTACAACGATTGTTTTTGATTGAGCTGTTCCCTCATCATCGAAAGCTGTAGAATTAGGTAGCCCTGGAACTGTTCCATCATCTATAAGATTAAAATCAGGTGAAATGTCTGTTCGATCAAGTCGTTCGCTAGATATTTGATTCAAGAGAGGGATGAAGGCAAAAGAAAAGATTTGTGAAAAAGCCATAGGTGAAAAAACAGCAGGTACAGATAGGTTTTCCAATTGCTCACCTGGAGTAGACCTTTGCATCGTTTCATTTACCATATCCTCTACTATACTTGATACAGAGCTTGGAATTTGCCTACTTGTCAAATGTTTCTCAGAACTTGAAATCATGTCAAATCCGCGATAAAGGGCTCTTAAATCGATATCAAACCAAGTACTTTTTTCGAAAGCTACTGATTGAGAGGAGTTTGCTATAACTTTACGTTCAAGAGATAATAATATTGAACCATCTAGTATTATATCCTTGATTTTTCCTTCTTCTTCACTCATTGAATAAGAAATTGAATAGATCTCCTCTTCATTTAAAGAAGCTATTCTTTTGTCATAAATATTTGAAACAGATGATGATGTTAATTTTATTTCTGGAAACTCGAATTTTGGAGAAGCTATCGGGTAGGTAGTTATAGATTCTAAATTATCAAGTTCTGATAGAATTGAATTAAGTGGAAAACAAGCAAAAAATAACTGATTCTCTTTAAAATATCTTATAGCACAACCTACTCTATTTACTGACTGAAAAACTTTGGGAGTTCGATATTCTAATCCCCCCATCATCTGAGACAGGGATTGAATATACACTTCTGCTTCTGAAAAATTGTACTTTTGCTCTAATTTTTGCAGAACCTTTATCGTTGTTTCCTTTAAATCTTCATCAGTGTACATTAGCTCACCCTCATTTCTGATACTGTAATCTTTGGACAGATAGATCCAACAAATAGACGTTGGTTATTCTTTACACAACTTCCAGGTTGAGCAAATAATCGATCACCAACAAACTCAACTTTCGAAAGAGTATCTATCATATTTCCACTTATTTGAAAATGTAATATGAATTCATCTAATTCCCCTTTCTTGATGGTTCGACCGTATTGAGCATCTAGATTGTATTCCCCTGTTTGGGGTTCAGATGATCCTCCCAATCCTTCACCAATATACAATCCATCCCTAACTTGTTCGAACAATTCCTCTGTTGAAAAATCCTTAGGTTCGATGAAAAAATTACTCATTCTCACTTGAGGTAAAAATTCAAAGCTAAATGATCTATAATTTGAAGAAGATTCAGTATCCATAGCAGCTGCTGTGGTTCTACTATGTAAAAAGTCTGTTAATATCCCTTCATCGACTAAAAGAGTTCCTCTCCCTTTAATTCCTTCAGAATCAAATTCCGAATAACCAAGAGTTTCTATATAGGGATCATCAATCACACTAATTATTGAAGGTGCAATTTTCAAACCTAATAACCCAGCACTAAAAGATCTACCTGATAAAACGTTATCTGCTTCTAGAGAATGCCCCAATACCTCATGAACTAAGGTCCAAGCCATATCTTCGTTAAGAACTGAGTTGTATTTTCCTTGTTGAACATGTGATGCAGTTGGAAGATTATTTATTACTTCAATAAAATTATGAGTCTCTTCAGGATTGTCAAATGGTAGAACCTCTATTCCTCCCATCCCACCAAATGATTTGTAATATTTTATCTGCAAATTAGTGTGCATAACTCTACCTGTTAGTGTCAAAACTGCATATGGATATTCTTGATAGACCTTTGATCCTTCTGAGTTCAGAAATCGCTCAGACCAATTCAGGAATAATATATCAGTTTCTATTCTTGCATCCACTTTCAATGATTCTTTGACATACGAATCAAGATTCTTTATTTTTTCCTTAAAATCATCTAATTCTATATTCTTCCAATCTTGTTTAGGTTGTCTAGTAACTGATGCTTCAGCTACTGGAGCATCAGCTAGAGAAGAATTCCCCTTTTTCCAATTAGTTAGTAATTTAGAGACTTTAATAGCTTTCATAATTTCTTTTTCTGCGAATTTTATATCAGGTGTAGAAGCAAAAGAGATTATTCCTTCGGATAATAATCGAATCCCATAGCCTGAATTGATACAATTACTTTCACTAGTAATTTTTCCATCCACTGCAACAATGTCTTTTTGTTCTATTCTCCCATAGCGAATATCTGTATAAGTAGTACCTTGATTCTCTGAATATTCTAGCAGTGATTCTAATGGGTCTATATTCTACACCCCTGTCGTTCAATTCTTTACCGTTAACATATATATAGATAACCAAATAGTAAGATTTTTCTTATCATAACTAAATCATTCTATAATGCGAATAGCAATATGTTGTGATTTTGATGGAACCATTACTTTAATTGATACCGGTAAAGCTTTGTTGACTAAACTCTCAGAAAAAGATTGGCAGTATTATGATGAATTAGTAATAAAGGGTGAAATAGGAACAAGAGAGGCTTTAGTTCATCAATGGGGAACGATAGATTATACAACAAATGAAGAAATAATGGAAATAGTAGATAAAATCGAAGTAGATCCAACATTCAAAGAATTCCATGAATGGGTGAGGAAAAACGATTTGAAGTTTATTGTAGTATCTGATGGTTTCGTTTCTTATATCAAAAGAATTCTTGAAAATCACAATTTTCATTCAGAAATTGAGATTAGAGCTAATGATATGGAGCTTTTGGAAAACAAAATACAACTTAATTTTCTAACTCCAAATTGTGAACACGATTGTGCTAATTGTAAGTACGAACACGTTAAGAACTTAAAAGATGAAGGTTTCAAAATCATTTACATTGGTGATGGATTATCAGATATTTTTCCTGCTCAAAATCTTGCAGATATAATTTTCGCGAAAAAAAACGAAGATTTAGCAAAAGCATTAGAAGATGATTCCAGACTAAATATTTTTTCAAATTTCTCTGAAATCATATCCAAAATTGAATCTTTCGAAATCATATAGAATAGAGTGATAAACCAAAAAAAAGAAGGAGGTTAAATTGTATTCAATCTCAAGAAGTGATATTAACCTTTTCTTGGAACGAAGATACCTAACAGAATTGCTAAGAGAGATCCACCAGCAGCTAGCCAGAAACCGATAAAGTCATACAGCTGAGCATTTATCCATTCAGACTGTATATATGTGAAAGTTGGAGTAAAACCGTATAAGGCTTGAACTATTTGTGGAACTCCAAAATTCAGAACTATTGCTGGAGCTATTGCACACGCAAGAGATAGTATTGCAAAGATTATCCACAATGCTTTAGGTATCCCAAATATTGAGAAGAAAATAGCTAATACAGCAAATCCTGCAACTGCAAACATCAAAATCATCATTATTAAAACTAGTATTTCACCTTCTGTTCCTATAGCAGCTGGATATATTTCCTGATACCAGAAGAAATATCCACTTAGAAATCCACCGACAGCGCCTGCTAAATAGAACAGCAATGCTATTAAACCTGCGCCACTAGACCAAATTTGTATTCTCATAGTGAGTGTCCATTCAACTATTTATATTTAAATTTTTTTGGTAAAAAATGTATATAAATTTGGAATTATACTAATAATTTATAGTCCTAAGAATCATTCACTTATGAATGGATTTTCATTCTTTTCTGAACCAATATCAGTAAATTCTCCATGTCCAGGATACACTTTAGTCTTTTCTGGTAGCTGAAATAGTTTTTTTACTGATTTTTCGAGTTCAGGAAAAGAACCACCATAAAAGTCAGTTCTTCCAACTCCTCTATGAAAAAGAACATCCCCAGAAATCAAACTATCATTGAAATAGAAGCTAATGCTACCGGGAGTATGACCAGGAGTTAGAATAGTTTTGAGTTGAATATTACCGATATTGAAAATTTCATCATCTTTTACTGAGACTTCTAATTCACCTAGAGATGAAGGTTTGAATCCAAAAATCCTGGCGAATTTTCCCATGTTCTTAAGAACTTCAATTTCCTTCTCATTGAAAGCTAATAAAGCATTTGGAAGTTCTTTTCTAATATCCTTAATACCCATAACATGATCAAAATGCAGATGTGTACAAAAAAGATATTTTACTTTAAGATTTTTCTCTTTTATAATTGAAAGAAGCTTCTTAATAGTATCTCCAACATCAAATAAAGCTGCTTCTTTTGTTTTTGGATCATATAATAGATAGCAATTGGTTTTAAGAGGACCAGTTACTTCCATTTCAAGAACAGAATCAGACATTGAGCTAAGTTATATCGTGTTTTTTTAAGCTCTTCGTAATAGCTGGAGGATAAAAAATGAAAGTGAAGATTAAGGGCCCCATTATTAAATTTTCTTTCTTCTTTTCACAATTCCAATATATACTAGGGTTACAATAAGAAAGGCTAATGGAATGATAGAGAAGTAAACAGATGATTCTTGTGGTCCATACAAAATTGTTCCATCTGACTCAATAGTTACTGTATCTGCAAGTGTAACAGTTTCAATACTCTCATCAAACCTCATTATTTCTAACAAGACTTGCTCCTCTGAAATTGTAATATTGCAATAATGATAATCTGAGAAATATAGATCTCCATCGAGAGCATAACCTGTTGCATCTTGAGAATATAATGGCGCACCTGCTCCACTCGTAATTATGTTTAGTATACCTTTTCTTAAAGTTCTATAATATTGATGATCATGTCCGGAAAAGACTAAATCTACCCCATATTCTTGAAGTATTGGTTCTAGAACTTCTCTAATTTCTTTAGCATTATTTACTCTTGAATTACTTCGAATAGAATACATTGGTCGATGAAACATTGCAATTGTAAAATCAAGAGTATTGCTTGATAAGTCATCTATTATCCATTGCTCTTGATCACTTGTGATATTGAATTCAGCATTAGTCCAATATTCATCTGTGTTGATAATAATAAAATGAATTCTGTCTTTATAGTCGAAGCTGTAATATCTTTCATTGCCAGGTTGCACCACATTAGCCATATAAGTTGAAAAATCCATATCTAGTGGTCCATAAGAGCCATCTGTATAATTACGGGTATACATTTCATGATTACCAACTGCATAATAGAATTTTACATCATTCTGAACAGCTAAATCAATATCCTCATAGTATCTATCCCATGAAAGCTGATCACCACCTTGATATACTATATCTCCTGTATGCAAAATGAATTCGAAATTTGGATCTTTGTTTACTATATACTCATAGATATTCTTTCGGAAAATGTTTGTGGAGTTTACATACCAATTTCTAGAATCACCTAAAGCTATAAAATGCCAAGATTCTGTTTCTTGTTCTGCATTTACTTTCCAGTTTCTTCCCTGTGCTAATGGAAGAAATGAAGATAGGATGAAACTTAAAAGAATGATATATGTTGGAATTCGTTTTATCATCTTTATGCTCCTTTGACGGTCATTCAACTAATAATATTAAAATGTAATCCTTACATATTAAAATAAGTATGATAGAATTGTCATACAATTCAGAAATGATTTTGATATCAAAATACGTAAAACTGAAATGATAGCTTTTTTAATCACCAAGTCTATTTATTTTCGAGCTAAGTATGAGTGAGAAGAGAAAGCATAATGAAACTGATCCAGTTCTAGATCATTTATTCGAAGAAATTAAAGAAGAAAAAAAGAATAAACATGAGAGTGAAAAGAGAGTAAAAGAGCTTCTTGCAAAATTTCATCTGACAAAACGTAACAAGGAAAGAGCAGAAATAATAGACCAAGTAAGTGAATTTATTCAATTTCCTGAAATCATATCTCTTCTCCAGGAAGTCGCCCTTAATGATACTTATGCATTTTGCAGAGCAAAAGCTGTCTCATATTTAGCTGAATTAGTTGAGGAAGAAGAAGTTAAAAGAACAATTATCAAGAAACTAAATGACAGTTCACCTAAAGTTCGTTTATGGTCCGTTTGGGGACTTAGAGTTGTAATTCATGAAGAGGAAGTATTGGAGATTTTGCTTCGAAGATTAAGATATTTGGAAAAAGCAAATAGGGTAAAACTATGGTTGATAAGGACTCTTAGTGATCAGATTAGTAATGATGATGTAATGACTGCTTTCTTCAAATTACTCGAATCAAAACCTAATACTGAAACTCGAAAACTTCTTCTTTATTATCTTCTTCAAAGACTAGACAATCCTGAGATTTCTTACAAACTTGCTAATTATGTTTTAAAAGAAACGAACAAAGATATCAAATCAGAAATTATAAAGAAACTTCTAACACTAGACAATGAAGATGTGGAATATTCTTTGAATAAACTTTCAAGAATGGAAAAAGATGAAAATATTCTCGCTCTGCTTCAAGGTAATCATTAACAAAATCCTTTTCTATAACCCCTAGAAATCAAGCAACTGTATTATGTCTTCCAATGATTCTTTTGACCATGAGACGAACTCAGATGAAATCAATGAAAACTTTAAGGTCAAAAAAGAAGAAAAACTCGCTCTCTATTCTCGAACAATTGCAGTTAGTACTTCTAGAGGTTTAGTTCAACCTTTTGTATCAATGATTGCATTAGCAATGGGGGCTAGTTCAGGATTACTAGGATGGATACAGAGTATATCGAACTTATTGAGTACATTTTTGAGTCCAATTTTTGGAAGATTCTCAGATAAGGTAAGAAAGAGAATTCCCTTCATTGTAATTTCCACAATAACTTGGGGAATACCTTATGCTTTTCTTTATTTTATCGATCCTTCATTTTCGTGGGCGATTGTTATTGTAGTAGCTCTTGTCAATCTTATTGCAAGTTTAGGTCTCCCTGCTTGGTCAGCTTTGATGAATGAGCTATTTCCAAAAGAGATTCGAGGTAAATTGACTGGGAGAATATTCTGGTTTGACGCTATAGGCAGTACAATAGCCACTATATTTACAGGTATAGTCCTAACTCGTATTTTCAAAGATATAGATTATCAAAAATACATTCTAATCCCTGTTGCTATTGGAGTTTTTCTTTCTATACTTGGTGTTCTACCCTTTAAAAAAATCGAAGAACCTTTGAAAAAAATTGTCAAAGAAGAACAACCAATTCCCAGAAAATTGAATGAAAGCTTCAAGATTGCTTTTGCAAATAAACCTTTTAGAAAATACACAATCATCTCAGTAATTCAGTCGTTATTTTTTTCATTTGCTTGGCCACTTTTTAGCATCTTTCAAGTTAAAGTTCTAAAAGCAACTGCTTTAGAAATTGCTATTCTATCAATCTCATTCAGCATTAGTATATTATTGGTCATAAGACTGGGAGCAAAATTAAGTGACCGATTTGGAAGAACCAAGCTAATATTTTTCAACCGTTTCATGCTTGTAGCTTTTCCAGTGTCATATATATTTGCTACAGAAGTTTGGCACCTATATATAATTCACTATGTTATAGCTCCATTTATGTTTCTTGGGACACCTAGTGTTCATGCTTATCTTTTAGATATTGTACCACCGAAAGAAGGAGGTATGTACTTTGGGATATTTAATATGCTTACAGGAGTTGCTCTCTTCATCGGAGCTCTAGTAGGTGGGTATCTCACAGAGATGAATGAATTCCTACTCAACTCTACTAACATCACTGCTGTTCTCAGTATTAACATATCTGTGCTACAACCAGTATCTGATTTAATAAAATATACAGTATTGAATCAAAATGTTATGAGTGATACTCTAAGACTTGCTGTTATAATTTCATTTATTGTTGTAGCAATTGGAAGAGTATTAACTAGTCTATTATTCTTAACACTAAAAGAGGTGAAGAAGTTTCCAGCTTCTTGGGGAGATGTCCTTAGACAGATTAAAAGAAGACTAAGAATCGCTCCACCTGTTTAAGAAATTAATAGAATAAAAACTAGATTCCCTCTTCTTTAATTTCAATTCCAAAGTATTTATTCTTTCCCCTTAAATACGAGAAAATTAAGCTTATCACACAAACCACAACGAAGATAATAAAAGCAATTCTTGAACTTCGCAAAAATTGAAATTCGTACTGTATGGATTCTGTACCAAGATCTCCAATAATCAAAGCAAATAATAGAGTTACTAAACCTAAACTGAATGTCATTCCTACAGTTCGCATCGTACCAACTAAAGCTGAAGCAACCCCATAACTTTCTTTTGGCACAGCACTCATAATTGAATTAGCATTAGGTGATGAGAACAAACCAAACCCTATTCCACCAAAAATTAAACTTAGAATTATTAGAATCAAAGATGTTTCGGATCCCAAAAAAGTTAACAATATTAGTCCTATAAGTCCAAAACCGACTCCAGTAGTTGTTATAATTCGATGATCGATTTTATCCGAGAGTGTACCTCCTATAGGTGATAAGATTGCTTGGAATATTGGTCTTGCTAGAAGTATTAAACCAGCTATTAATGCAGAATAAAGTCTTATATCCTGTAAATACAAACTGAGAACGAAAGTAGTTGCTGCTGTAGCAGTGTAGTAGGTAAAAGCTGCTAGATTTGCAAACGTGAAGAATCTGTTATTTTGGAATAATCTGAGTTGAAGAATAGGATAATCAATATTCCATTCCCACCACAAGAAAAATCCGAAAGTTGCAATAGAAGCGCCAATTAATCCATATCCATAATTTTTGGGGAGGGATCTAAACCCATAGAGAAGCATAAACAGAGTAGCTATGTATATAATTGATCCTATCCAATCAAACTTTTCTTTTTCTTCATTTTTCCATTCTCCTTTTAGTACAAATGCTACAAGAAAAACGATAATAAGACCGAATGGTACCACACTGAAAAAAATACTTCTCCATCCGAAGAAATCTGTAAGAAAACCACCCAAGGATGGACCTATTGTGAGTCCGAGATATACGGAACCAATATTTATTCCAAAAGCAAATCCTTTTTTCTGAGGAGGATAAACAGAAGTTAAAATAGCTGTTCCTGTGGCAAAAACTAGTGCACTCCCGATCCCTTGAATGAATCTCATTATAATAATAGTTGTGCTTGAATTCATGAAACCCAAAACTAGAGCAGATATAGTGAATATGCTTGTACCTATCAAATAGATTCTTTTTCTCCCGAAGTTATCAGCTATTTTCCCAAAAGGTATCTGAAGCATTGCAGTAGCTAAGACATATATTGTCATAATCCAACTTAATTCTGCTGTGTTAATTGACAAATCTAGTGCCATTGAAGGAGCAGCTAGAGTGAAAGCTGAACCACTGAAAGCAGATATGAATGAAGAGACTGAAATAAGAATCAATGCTATTACTCGAGTTTCCTTTAAAGCACTGAAATTGATTCTGTTCTTCATAAAATCAACATTCTTTCAAGATAATATCTTATTTAAAATGTTTGTGATAAAGAAAAAAGGGGAAAAGTATTATAAAAAAGAAAATAAGAGGAAATTATCTAGTTAAGGCTTTTTGAACCATTCTTGCATGCCAAATTGCTAATTTATTAGAGAGTTGCAAAACAGCTGGAATCATAAGTATTCCTATCAAGATGGCTATAGACAGTACGAGTATTATTCCCCAGACTGGCATATTGTTAACAAACCATTGTTCCCAGGGTTGATCAAGTAATCCTCTACCCAATTGGACTAAATATACAACAGGTAATGCAATTAGACCACCACTCAATGATACGAAAAATGTCATGAGTGAAAAAACAAAAGTTCCATAGGGCAAAGCTAAAAACATAGAATATACTAAAGATCTTCCTATTCGCTTATCTTTTAAAGCATTAAATGCTTTTGTAAAGAAACTACCTTCAATTTCTTTTGGTATATCCTCCTTTATAGGTACTGGTAGTCCTACAAAGAGTTCTGTTAAATATCCTATCACCAACACCAATCGTGGTAATGACCAAAGAAAGATGTACAGAATGGGTAAGACAACAATAAAAACGGACAAACCGATTAATAAAGGAAGGCATACCCATGCATAGATGAAGAAGGTTAACCCTATTGGGAATGTTAGAAACGAATAAAGTAGGTTACCATAACTTCTTGGATATCTTAATACACCAAAATATGAAGCAGTTTCTAATTCATGTAATGAATCTTCTACCGTCATAGGTAGGGAAACTGGCAACCTATATTTAAATTTATGCTGATTCTAACTAGTCAATAGCTAAGAAGAGGAAAGAGCATTCCTCATATAATTCTATAAGAATTAAATTCCTAATGTGTCAAGTTTTTCTTTAGTAGGAATTCCTCTGTCATCCCAACCTCTTAATGAATAATATTCATGTTTTGCATTTTCTAGTGATTCATGTTTAATGAATTGGTTTTTAGCTGCTCCTTCCGGCATCTTATCAGTATAGAACCTCTTAGGTAAGGTATCATCTTCATCAGTAATTCCTTCTCTTGTGTTGAATAACCTTGTAGTATTCCATATCCTTTCTCCTGTAGTTAGATAGCTCTCTGGAGTATAATTAAATCTTGTAGCTGAATTCAACATCTCTACCATTTCAGGAACATCAAAAGGCAAGAAATCACATAGAACCAAAGAAAAGCAAGCAGCTCTTTCATCTTGAGATTCTTTCACAAACTTGGGTACTCCTTCAAAGCTGAATCGCTTAAGGTCTCCACTTAGCTCTGCACCAGGTGTCCAACATCTTTGATGACACGCACCTCTATCTGATGTCGAATAAGCTAAAGCCATTCCAAATGAACCTCTTGGTTCCACTCCTGCAAGTTCATTTCCTTTAATTTGTATTGCAAAATCAATGGAATCATGACCTATTTCTTCAGCAGCTGCTTTAGATCCTTTTGAAAATAATTCTCCTAATCCTTTCCTATTTGCTATCAATTCAATCATTTGAAGAACTGCATCATCATTTCCAAAAACAAGATTGGAAATTTCCTCTTGTTGGAGATATCCTTTTTCCATGCATTCCATTGCGAAGCTTATTGTTGCACCAGTTGTAATCGTATCTATTCCCAAATCATCACACATCAGACTAGCTTTAGCTACGGCAGCCAAATCTTTTAATCCACAGTTAGAGCCAAGAAGAGCTGTAGTTTCATATTCAGGTCCATCTACTTCAAGTCCTGCATACTTTCCCTTATCCCATTTGTTTGCCTTTCCACAAGCAATTAAACAACCATAACAAGCACGATGAGCATAGGTGTTTTCTTCAATCATTTTCTCTCCTGATATTTCTTCAGCATCCTCAAAATACCCACTTT
Organism: Candidatus Heimdallarchaeota archaeon; assembly: GCA_023136245.1. GTDB lineage: Archaea > Asgardarchaeota > Heimdallarchaeia > Heimdallarchaeales > Heimdallarchaeaceae > UBA460. The sequence goes on along the minus strand of JAGLRO010000089.1, from coordinate 3,242 downwards.
GATAGTTTCGTGTTGGGAGAAAACCACCTTCGTTTGACATGTTTACCCACATCATTGTTCCGATTTCATGGCGATTTTGAACGCCAGGATTAGTTCTAACTCTTTCTCTAAAGATCCTTGTTAATTCTTTGAAATCATTACCAGCTGCATCAATTTTCAATGTTCCTCCAGCAACAACTGCTTTAAGATTCTTCGATCCCATGACAGCTCCAGATCCACCTCTACCTGCCATGTGAGATTTATCAGTCATAACATTAGCATACGTTACAAGATTTTCACCAGCTTGTCCTATAGAAGCAACTTCTGATTTCAAATGTTTTTCTTTTAAAATCGCTTCTGTTTCAAATGTTCCTTTTCCCCACAAATCTTCAGCAGATAAGATTTCTGTTCCTTCAGAATGAACATTCAGATATGATGGAAAATCAGCTTTACCACGAACCAATACATAATCGAAACCAGCTTTTTTTAATCTGTGACCAAATTTTCCACCAATTTGGCTATCAAGATAAATTCCAGTATGAGGGGATTTTGTTACAATACACCATCTACCTGAGGTAACAACAGAAGTTCCCGTTAAGGGACCTGTCATGAAAAGAATTATGTTTTCAGAACCTAGTGGATCTATTCCAGTATTTAGTTCGTCATATAGAATCTTTGCACCTAGTCCTTTTCCACCTATATATTTCTCTGCCAATTCAGTATCCAATTCTTTGTCATGAATCTTTCCTGTAGATAAATCGACATCTAGGTATTTGTGCATGTAACCCATTGATATCAGCTCTTTGAGAGCAATCGATTTATATCCAGAATATCAGTAAGTAATGCGAAACCTGTTGGAGCTCTTCCAGCACCAGGACCGACTATTGTTACGTCTCCAAGATATTTTGTTGAATAGGTTAAAGCATTAGTTGGTCCCATAATATTAGCTAAAGGATGATCAAGAGGAATTTTTTCTGGTCGAACATAAGCATCAACAGATCCGTCATTCTTTATCTCAGCACCAGCTATCAACTTCCAACGATAACCATCTTCTTTAGCTTTTTTAATGTCCTCAGAAGTAATTTTTGTAATTCCTTCACAAGATGGTTCATCCTTTTTCAAGCTAGCACCCATTACTGTATTAGCTAAAATCACAATTTTACCCAGAGCATCGTAACCTTCAACATCAGCTGTTGGATCTGCTTCAGCATAACCTAAATCCTGAGCTTGTTTTAGAGCAGCATCATAATCCATACCTTTTTCCATTTCAGTAAGAATATAATTAGTTGTTCCATTTACAATACCTCTAGCTGCAGTGATACCTGCTCCTGCTAGGTTATATAAGCCAAGATTTAGTGCAGGGGTTCCACTTAAAACAGTTCCTTCATATCTCATTTCTACATTCTTTTCTTTTGCTAGAGAAAGAAGTTCACGAACAGCTAAAGCTATCGGACCTTTATTGGTCATAACTACATGCTTCTTGTTTTGAAGAGCTGTTTTCACATGTGTAAGAGCAGGTTCTCCTGTTGTGAGATCTGTCCAAGCTACCTCAAGAATCAGATTAGAATTGGTATCAGTTATTGTTTGAAGGCTATCCCATCCTTTTATACCTTCAGGATAATCCTCTATTTTTCCAGTTGTTTTCACCAAATCTAGAAGTTTTTGTAAATCTAAACCATTTTGATTATAGATAGAACCCTTCATGACATCTGATATAGCAACAACTTTAAAATTAAAATTATAGAGCTCTTTAAGTGCTTCCTTTTGCTCGATTAATATCTCAGCTAGACCTTGTCCAACAACACCGAAACCAATAAATGCAATCTTAAATTCCATGTATTCTCCTCATATTCAATTTGATAACTAATTTTCGTCTAGATTACTTAAAAGTTTGGTGACGAACTTGAAACTCTTAGTTTCTAAAACTATAAATATCGTGAGGAAGTACATAAGAATATCATGAGCTGGTGGCGAATAGGTAGGAGAGTATTAAGACGTCCAAGAAATGTAATTGGTGAAATTCTTTACGTTATCGGATGGTCTGTTATGGCAACCATGAGATATTGGCTAGAGATGGAACTGTACAACTATAATCTAATATTTGTACTCCCAGTTGTTGCATTGTCAGTACTAACAATTGTTTTTATTTTCAAGTTATATAGAGAAATGAGAAAAATTGTGATAGAAGATCATATCGAAACTGCTGAAGAAGTTTACGAAAGAAAATATGGTGATTTTTTAGAATTAAAAAAAGATGAAGGAGTAATTGAAATTTTGAACTATCTTGAGTCTATTGGAGCAACAAGAATCAAGGATACTCATGGGACAGTATCTAAAATTACTTTCTCATTTCCAATTGGACATAAATATGATTCTTACCAGAATATTGTTCTTGTGCTAGAAAAAGATGGAGAAATCAATCTTAGTGCAGAATTAAAGCACGAGCTTCCAATCTATTTCAATATAATGAAAAAAGAGGTTAAAGAAGACATATCAAGAAAAAAGAAGACTTTTTCCCAAACGTATATTGTCAATTCAGACAATCCTGAATTTGCTGATAAAATTCTAGAAGATACACTAATAGATGAGGTAATTTCAGAACATGAATCTCATATCGATTTAATTTCGGTTCATGGAAAGACACTTTCTGCAACTTTAACACAAATTAACTCAATTGAATTACTTTTCATACTTCTTACAACTATTCTTGTTACATATTCAAGATAAAGAAATAGAAAATAACTAGGTCTAAGATTTTTGTTTCTCTTCTTTTGGAATCAATTGAACGATTCTTTTATTTGTTTTATTGCTTGGTTTATTGTATCAACAGAAGTTGCATAACTGAATCTGATATATCCTTCACCATTTGATCCAAATGATGAACCAGGGAGACAGCATACATGTGCATTGGAAAGAAGATGATCTGCCATTTCTCTTGATGACATTCCTGTTTTCTTAATATTTGGGAAAGTGTAAAATGCTCCTTCTGGAGTTAAACAAGAGAAATCTGGGACACTATTCAATCCTTTTACAATCGCATCTCTTCTTATTCTAAATGCTCTCATCATTTCAAATAGAGGTTCTTGATCTCCCTTTAGTGCACTTATCCCTGCTTTTTGAACAAATGATGTTGTGCATGATAGAGCATTAATCATCAGTAAACCCATTTTTTCTATAACAGGTTTTGGACCAATAATATACCCTAAACGCCATCCTGTCATCGAATAGGATTTCGAGAATCCATCTAGAATTACAGTTCTTTC
>JAGLRO010000088.1 GCA_023136245.1 Candidatus Heimdallarchaeota archaeon | reverse complement strand
GACAGGAGTTGGAAGATAGAATTTCTCCGATAATTTCGAAAATCTGATGGTTGAAAGGGAGATTTTTCAAATCAAATTCATTCATCAATTCTAGATTATCTTGCATATTCTCGATATAAGCTGCTGCTTTTCGAATTTCACCAATTCCCTCTTCTTCATGAAATATCCGCTCTTTGAGAAAAGCTATTCTCGCAAGAGCTGTTGAAATTTGAAGATTTATCCTTTTTTGACCATGTGGAATGTATCTAGGTTCATAAAATGTGATTCCATATTCCTTGCTTAACAGATAACCTGTCTTGATAATATCAATCAAATTGAAATCTAAGGCAGCTTTTGGATCTGGTTGTCCTCCTCTGTGATTAATGCCATATAATTTCTTGTACTTTGCTAGCATATCTGGGTAGTGAGTCTTCAATGTATCAAAAAACTCATTTTTGTTTCTACCTGGTCTGAGAGTTAATCCTCCTGTGATTATGAATTCTGCATCTGCTTCTTTGGCTGATTGAAATAAACTGCTTAGGTTGTCTTCTGAATCTCCAATAAAAGGAATAACCGGAGTAATATAGACACCTGCGGAGATTCCTTCTTGTCTCAATATTTTAAGAGCTTCAAATCGTTCGTATGTTGAACTTGCGTGAGGTTCGAATATCTTCTGAGTTTTTTCATGTGCAAGTGTGATAGTAAATACAACTCGAGCGAAACTGTCTCTTTGAATATCTTTGAGTAAATCAATGTCTCTCAATACTAGTTTGCTCTTTGTGAGTAAACGAATAGGAAAACCGTAGTCATATGCAACATTCAGCAGCTTTCGCGTAATTTGAAACTTTGTTTCCGCAGGTTGGTAAACATCACAGATGTTTCCAAACATGCTAATCAGAAATTTAGGGGGAAGATTAAGGCTATCTCCATTTTTCATTGAAGGAACATAATCAACCATGGTAGATGTAGATTCTCTGTTATACGGAAAGAATCCCTTCCTTGAGAGATATCTTTCCAATAACTCTGGTGCGTTGATTTTAGCTATTACTCGTTTGGTAAAATCTTCATGAATATAGTATCTTTCAGATTTTCCATCACAGTAGCGACAATCATGGTAGCATCCTTGATATGGATTTAGGTGAACATGAGCAGGACTTTGTTCACTTGAACGAATGAGAGTCTTTGCTCTAATAGATTGAACAATCATGTAGTACCACATCAAATATATGTTACAGTACTAACTAATTTTTCAATATAAAAGGAAAAGAAGAAAGAAGAAAAGATTTAGCTCAATTTGTACTCCACGCCAAATCCACCTTTAGGATAATGCCATTCTACATTATCATGAGGACAAACCATTCTACAAGTACCACATTCAAGACATGCAATATAATCGAAAGTAACTGGTCCTTCAATATCTTCCCCTTCTGCAAATTTATAACAATCCGCTGGACATCCATAAACACAATCGTATGTCTTGCATTTAGCTTTGCATATCTCTGGTTTAATTGTTATATGTGCATAATTTTGATCTGTCGTGAATTTAGTTAATGCTAGTTTCTCCTCTATAGTTAGTGATTTTTTTGTTTCGCTCATATTGATCTCAATCCTCCTATAGCGTCTTTAAATAACTTCAGAAGTTTACCTTCTTTCAAAATATGTTTGATTGCTGTTGTTACAATTCTCTTTCTCGGTTTACCTGAATTGCGTAACAATTTATCCATTAAGCTTGAAATCAAATCAGGATAATGCGTGAATATTCTTTCATTTTCAAGAAACTTTGCTGCTCTCTTGAAAGTTTTCATATCTTGATAAACAAAACTTGTTTTTAGATTATCGAGATAAATCTTAGTACTCTCTGATGAAAAATCTCCACTCTCTAGTATCTGTTTAGTTGCTTCTCCTGCGATTCTTCCTGATTCCAGAGCAAAATTCATTCCTTCGATATACAAACCAGCGTTCAAAACTAACCCTGCTGCATCACCAACAACTAGAACACCATTACCATAAAGCTTGGACATGTCTTTAAATCCTCCTTCAGGGATTGTGTGTGCTGAATATTCTACCATTTCTGCATCTTGAAGAAGTTTCTTGACATAGGGATGAGTTTTGAAATGTTCCAAAACTTCAGGCGCTTTCAGTTTCTTTTTTGTGAGTGATTTGAGATTGAGTATTAATCCGAATGATAAAGTGTTCTTGTTTGTATAAAAGAAACCTCCACCTGGAATTCCTTGTGTATATCCAAGAATTTCATTGCTGCATCCTTCGTCACCAATTAAGCTAAATCTCTGTTCCATTTGTTCATTTGAAAGCTCATAAGTTTCTTTCATTCCTACAGCATGATGTCTAGGTTTAGGTACATGACCTAGCTTAGCTTTCTCAACTAGAAGATGATTAGAACCTTCAGCTATAATAACAATTTTAGTTCTTAGCTCTTCATCACCTGATTTTACACCACAAATTTGTTTATCTTCCCATATAAAATCATCAACAACTGAATCAGGCAAAATCATTACTCCTGTTTCTTCTGCTTTTTTAGCTAACCATCTATCAAATTTTGGTCTTACTACAGTAATTCCATTATATGGAGGTTCTTTGAAATCTTGAATATCTACATCAATTGTCATGGACTTATTATCAGAAAGCATAGTAATTTTTTTGGTAGTTAGAAATCTCTCAAAAGAATCTTGATCCTCCCAGTAATTTGGAATAAGATTGTTAAGAACAGGTCCATATATTGCAGCTCCACTAACATTTTTTGCACCAGGAAATTGTCCTCTTTCCAGAACTACTGTTTCCACTCCTGCTTTTGCCAGAG
>JAGLRO010000087.1 GCA_023136245.1 Candidatus Heimdallarchaeota archaeon | reverse complement strand
TTAATGGAATAAAAATATTCTCCTCGATATAATTATCATAATCTAAACCACTAATTTGTGTAACAATATAACCTGCTAAACTTGCACCATAATTTGAATATGAACAAGTTTCTCCAGGAGGTGAAACTCTTCTTGGTTGAAACTTAATAACATAATCTTCTAGTGATAGAAGGGTTTCTTCTGTAGCATCACCATTCCATATCCAATCTGCTTCGAAACCTGCTGAATGAGTTATAAGATGCCTCATCGTAATTGGTTGATTGAACTTATTCTTGATCTTAAAGGTAGAAAGATATGTATTAACATCTTCATCAAGATCCAACAATCCTTGCTCATAAAGTTGCATCACTGCTGTCCATGTGAATAATTTAGACACTGAACCAATCCTAAATAGCGTAGTATTTGGATCAATTAATTTACTTTCTTCTAAACTAGCATAACCATATCCTTTGTTGTAAAGTATGTTTGTAGAATTAACAACTGAAAGAGCCATTCCTGGAATTTTTAAAGCATTCATTACACTAGCAAATTCATTATCAAAGAAAGATTGCCATTGGCTTATATTGTAATTATCAAGTTGAATTCTTTCATTTTCAGATTTTTCTCTTAAACTGTTAATTTCATTGACTTCTTCATCTCCCAAAATAAAGTTTGGTTGATTTGTAAAAAGATCTATATCAGGTTTATTATCTTGATTTCCAGTAATAAACGGCGCCATTACTGTAATCAATATTAATATTCCACAAATTGTATTTTTTCTATTTATAATCAATTTTTTCACCTGTCAATAGATCTTTTGGGGTAAAGATGAATTATTGCATCATTTTTCTTCGCAACCGCAAAACAACCTTTGTGCAATCTCATTCAACCACCTTTTTTCCACTCTCTGTTAGAGTGATAATGAAATTTCTCCCCCATTTCTCTCTTTTAACCAGCTTCTGTTCTACTAGTGGAGTAATATTTCTTGAAATTCTAGATTTTGTAAAACCAGTTTGTAAGCACAATTCTTTTTGCAATATTTTTCCTTTATTCTCTGAAATCAATTTTAGTAAGTGTTTCTGTGTATCTGAAAGGAAAATTGTAGCAATCTTCTTCATTGCTTTCCTTTCCTTTCTTTTCATGAAAAAAAATGTTGCACTTATACCTACAATCACACCAAAACAGGGACCAACAATGAATACCCAAAAAGGTGGATTTCCTAGAGGTTTATCAAAACGAACAAAAATAAATGTATCATCGAAAGGTTCAAGCTCATTAAAAGACCAAGATATATACACTCTTTTTCCTGCAATTGGTGTACTTTCTATTGGAAAGAAAGATGTAAGTCCTTCTTCTTCATGAATTGTACTCTTTTCTGGAATCTTTATTTCAATGATCTGTTCCTTGGTAAAATAAGTTACATATGAACGGAATTCAAAGAAGTAGTAAGATTTTCCTTGCTCAGGGATAGGATAATTCGTTAAACTGTACCAAACATCAAAAGTTGTTGTACTATTTTTCTCTAATTCGGAACGAAAATATATCTT
>JAGLRO010000086.1 GCA_023136245.1 Candidatus Heimdallarchaeota archaeon | reverse complement strand
CTCATATATTCAGAAGCATAAGCTTGAATTCATCGTCTATATTTCTCATTAATTCAGAACTTGTTTCAAATATAACAAACTCCCCAGTAACACTGATTATATTTCCTGGAAGAACATGCCCACCAAAGGTCACTCCTTTAATATCGCCTATTAGCATATGCAGATGAGCTATATGTTCTTTTGTCAATTCATTTAGTGCAATGTTTCCAGTACAATTAAGGATTTCTGCGAAAAAATTGAAATCATTCTCAAGATATTTCTTAGTTGAGACATCAAAATATCCTAAACATGCTTTTTCTACGGCACCTATTCCTACTACAGCTCCTGAAGTAATGTTGTTATCTTTACTATATTCTACAATTGAATTTAGAATATCATCCCCTTTTTCCAGCTTAAGGAAGTGAATTTGTTTAATACAGTCTATTGTTGACTTCATATATCTATCATCATTCTATAGTAAATAAAATTAATGGAAAATTGAGAGAGTTTTTTATATTGAAGAGTAGTTTCATATTTGGAAACAGTAAGTATTATATTGTTATATTTTAACAATATTCAGAATTACAGAAACTAGAATGGTTTATTGAAGAAAAATAGTTAATATACTCGTTTAACAGATTTGAAAAAAAAAAGCTTAGAGGGTTTAAGAAACTTGAGAGAGAATAGTGATAAGAATGGAAACGAAAAGTTAAGGAGTAATACACAGGATCTGATGAATTTTATCCAACAGAACAATTCATCCAAATCAGAGAAAACAAGTTCTTCAGAGAAAAAACCTTTTTCTACAAATCAAGCAAAGGAACAAAATACCAAAGAATTAAATGAATCAAAGAAAAACGAAAGAAGAGAAAAAGATATTAATCTAGATGAAAAAGGCAAGGAATTTGTTGTTTTAGCTCCAGACAATTTACCACCCTCTTACTTGATTGATGTAAAGTATGATGGTAAAAATAAATTAGCTTATCTCAAATTATTGAATCCTGAAGATGATAAAGTATATAGATGGTATGATAACACAAACCATTTACCATATTTACTTACAACGATGAGTAAAACTGACGTAGAGGATATTTTGGAAGGTGAAAAAGAATATGTAGGGAGTGAGAACATCAAAAAATACAGCCTTCTTAATGGTAAAGAACTCAACTTAACTAAAGTTCTTGCCTCTAATCCACTAGCTATTGGAGGAAGAGACGACAGTTATAGAGAGAAAATTCAGTCTTCTTTTGAAGCAAATATTCGTTATCATTTAAATTATATTTACGATCAAGCACTAATACCTTGTCTTTATTATTCCGTAATAGATGGAGAACTAAGAAGGATTGAGCCAGAAATTCCCCAACAAGTTAAAGAGGGTATTCTATCAATATTCAAGGGGCAACCTCAGGAAATTTTAGAACTTGTTGATCAATATATGCCACTGTTCTTTGCACCAATTCCTAAGATTAAACGTTGTTCAGTAGATATTGAATTACATAGTGAACAAAATAAGATTCCGAATCCTCAAACAGCAGATGAAAAGGTAATTTCAGTTGGAATTGCAGATTTAGATGGGGAAACCCATGTCTACATTTTAAACGAAAACAAGAAATCGATAAATCAGAATAGAATAACTAGTAAATTCGAAGAATTTGATAATGAAAAAGATATGCTAGAAGCTGTTTTCAAGAAGATGAGTGAATACCCGGTAGTAATTACGTTTAATGGGGATAATTTTGATTTCTTGTATCTTGACAATAGAGCAAAGAAACTAAAAATTGATGAATCTCTTATCCCTTTTGTTAGAACGAGAACACAGGATGTTTACCTTTCCCATGCAGTACATTTAGATCTTTATAGGTTCTTTAGACAACCAGCTATGAGAATCTATGCTTTCAGTGCTGCTTATGACCGTGTTACATTAGATGAGTTAGGTAAAAATCTTCTTGGAAAAGAAAAACTGAAACACGAAAAGAATATATGGGATCTAGAATTAGAGAATCTAATTGAATATAATGCAAGAGATGCTGAGATTACTTTAGAATTGACTACTTTTAATAACAATCAAGTTATTGAACTCATTTTTATGTTGTCTCGAATAACTAAAATGCCAATAGATGATTTCACTAGATCAAGTGTAAGTATATGGATCCAGAATTGGATGTATTTTGAACATCGAATACAAGATTATCTAATACCTAGGCGTGAAGATATTTTACAAATGAAAGGAGATGCATCAACAGAGGCAATTATTAAAGGGAAGAAGTATCAAGGAGCAATTGTCATCGATCCTGAAGTGGGAATATGGTGGGATGTATATGTTCTAGATTTTGCAAGCTTATATCCTTCACTCATTAAAACAAGAAATCTTTCGTATGAAACGATCAATTGTAATCATACAGAATGCAAAACGAATAGGATTCCTGAAACTAACCACTGGATTTGTAGTCAACATGTCGGTATTAGTTCAAGACTGATTGGATTCATTAGAGACATTAGGGTTTATTGGTTCAAAGATAAAGCAAAAGATACTGAGTTGAGTGAAGAAGAGAGAAAACTTAGTGATGTTATTCAATCTTCTTTAAAGGTATTACTCAATGCTAGCTATGGAGTATTTGGATCAGACAATTTTGCACTATACTGTCCTCCAGTTGCTGAATCAACAGCAGCTCTAGCAAGAGAAGCTATATCAAAAACAAAACAATACTGTGAGGAGAAATTGAATCTGAGGGTACTCTATGGTGATACTGATAGTATTTTCGTCTTACAACCAAAACCTGAACACATTAGGGAGTTAGAGGAATGGAGTATGGAAACTTTTCAAATTGAGCTCTCAACTGACTATGTATTCAGATACTGTGGTCTATCTAACAGAAAGAAAAACTATTTTGGGATTACTACAGAGGGAACACCTGTTGTTAAAGGCTTAATGGGTAAGAAAAAAAACACACCTATCCTAGCAAAAAGACCTTTTGAGGATGCATTAAAGATACTAACAGAAGTTCAATCACAAGAAGAATTGGAAATTGCAAAAAAAAGAATAATCAGCACTATCCGGAAGGTTATGAAAAGTATCTCCAAAAAAGAATTTGATTTAGAAGATCTTGCCATTAGTGTAACTCTTTCTAAGAAACTAAATCAATACGACAGTTGGACTCAACCTCTTCAAGCAGCTATTCAATTAATACAAGCTTTTCCTGAAGGAGAAATACCAACAGTGGGAAGTCTGATTAGTTTCATAAAAACCAAACCCTTTAGAATCCAAACAGATAGAATACAGTTATCAGACAAAATATCAGGAAGTAATGAATGCTCTGTTAAACCTACAAGATTAGCACAAAAAACGGACGTAGACATTCCTAAAGTTAAAGAACTATTGAAGTCTACATTGGTACAGTTGCTTGATACTATAGGTATTTCATGGACTGAATCCATTGAAGGTCAAAAATCATTAGATAACTGGTTTAAGTAGGAGTTTTAAATGGTTAAAACTACGATGATAAGAATATCTCAAAAAACACTCAACATTGAAATTCTGAATGAAATTTATACAGCTCTCGAGGACGAATCAGTCACAATAAAAAGAATATTTGACCCTCGATATTCTTTTTCGGGGGATGATCTTATTATAGAAGGAGATATGGATAAAGTTCTAACTAAATTGTCACAAGATCTACCAAGAATAATATCAATTCGATTTTCTGGTGATGATTTTACTGATTTATTGGAAGCAAAATCCGCGATAAATATCAAGCATGAAGACATTAATATTTTCTTTGGAACTTCCTTAGTTGATTATGAACATCTATCTAAACGATTGAGGATTGAAGATAAACTAAAAATCTTTGCGATGTTTTTTAGATCTCAATTAGGAGGACAGTTAATTCCTCTAATGCCAGTCAAAATCAAAGGAATAGTAGTTACCAATCGTATTAGTAATAGCATCGATTTTATCTTACCTACACAAAGAATAGAAACTCTAAAACTATGGCTAGAAAACCTATCAACAGTAAAAAATGTAAATTTTGATAATCTTGTAGATGTTTTTCGAAATACTGACCCAAACATGAGAAGGAAGATGGAAGAGGCTATTAACTGGACAAATGAACACTTACCAGATATTGTAGCAAAATCTACTTTAGTTGAGAATGTAGACATTGTAAGAGCTTATCAAAGTACACTAGCACTAATTTGAAACAAACGATTTTGCATAAAAAAAGTTAATAGTTATAACACTGACATGAAGAGTTAAAGTTAAAAATATGCTCACTTTTTATGCTCTCAAGGAGATTCATCGATGAATAGAACAAAACAAGTCCTCTTAATCACATTGCTATTTTCAATGCGATTATTCGTATATCCTACGACTAGTTATATGCCAGAAGATGTTTTGGTTCTTGACCAAGTACCAATGGATTTTACACCAAATGAACAATCAAATTTAACAGTTGGAATCGTTGTTAAAAATTTCTTAAATTTCACAATAACAAATATAACGATTACACTCAATTTAACAGATCCAGGAACTCTATCATTCATATCATGTGATTTTGGTGAATTATCAGAAGAAGAGATTTCTTTGAATTCAACTATTCAATCATCGTCTGAATACGGTTTTAATGCAAGTGACATAACATATGGATATTTATCAAGCAAGTCTTTAACATTCAATGTTACAGAGATTGTTAAGAATGCTGAGTTCATCTTCTACTATAACATTACATCCAGTGATTCTGGTTCTGTTCCGATTCCGAGAGTTGAAATGAGTTATCATGATAATTGGGGGGATTTACAAGAATCAATTAGCAATCCAATAACAATTGATTTTCAATCCTTAGAAGAAGAAATTGATCCTGATCTACCTAATTGGAAAACAGGAAATAGGATTTCAAGTGGTTGGGGTTTAGTTATTTTTGCTATAGCTCCGGTCTTTTTCGCAGTGATGGTTTCTTTTGTACTATACATAAGAAGAAGATAAATTTCCTTTCATCAAGCGTTTTTTTCATAATCATAAAAACCTGTTTTAGTTTTTCTTCCCAAATTACCCTTTTCAACTAATTTTCTTAGAAGTGGAGCTGGAGAATATTCTGCACCAAGCTGTTTCTCGATATATTCTCCTATATTCAATAAAATATCCAAACCTATGTAATCGGAAAGCTCAAGTGGTCCCATTGGATGATTAAGTCCGAGTTTAATAGCCTCATCAATATGTTCTTTCTCTGCAATACCAGCTTCAAGTAATTTATATGATTCATTCAAGAAGCTCCATAAAAGCCTGTTTACAATAAAACCGGGAGATTCATTTGATATCACAGGTTTTTTACTTATTTTTTCACATAAGGCAACTATATTAGTGATAGTTTCATCTGTAGTATCCTTACCTCTTATTATTTCAACAAGTTTCATTATTTGAGGAGGATTGAAGAAATGCAATCCTAGAAATTTATCCGGTCTTTTTGTAACTGAAGCTAGGTTAGAAATACTTATTGCTGATGTATTTGTTGCAAAAATAACCTGATCATCACAAAAACTATCAAGTTTTAGAAATAGAGCTTTTTTTGCTTCTTCTTTTTCGATTATTGCTTCTATTACCAATTGAATATCATTTGCTGCTTCACTCAAATCTACTGTAGGAAAGATTCTTTGAACTATTAGAACAGACTCTTCTCTAGTAATTTTTCCCCTATCAATACTCCTCTCAAGAAATCGGTTTATACTCACTAATCCTTTGTCAAGAATCTTCTGATCTACATCCACTAAATTAACATTTATACCTGCTTGAGCAAGCACAATTGCAATGCCTGCTCCCATAGTTCCTGAGCCTATAACTGCAGATTTTACAAAATCTATCTTCATTAGTTAATATCTTGAACGTGAATATTTAAAAATTGACCAACCACCACGATAGATTATATCATTTGAGAATTGGCGATATGAAAAGAATACAAAGAATAACCAATGTATGAATCCCCATAACCTCTTAGTATTACATCGTCTTTTATTCATTTTCTCGGGGTTTTAACTGGTGCTCAGTGGATGAGCTCTAAGGTAAAAGTCAAATTTAGAGATTATGATATATATAAGCTGGCTATTTGTGGTCCAGGAAAAGTAGGAAAAACATCTATTTGTAAAAGGTTGACAGACAACATTTTTATACAAAAGTATAATCCTACGGTAGGTGCAGAATTTCACACCTACTCATTCAAAACAAGCAAAGGGAAAGCCGTAGCTCTTTTCTACGATATGGCGGGGCAAAAAAGATTTGGAGTAGTTAGAAAACTCCTTTATCGTGGAACATGTGCTGCAGCGATAATATTTGACGTTTCAAATAAAGAATCTTTTAATGAGTGTGCAGATTGGATCAGAGAGCTAAGAGAGCAAAGCATTGATCTAGACATAACAATTGTAGGAAATAAAACTGACTCTGTACGTGAGGTTGAGCGTGTAGATGCAGAGCGAATATGTCGAAAGCTGGGATGTAATTATCTTGAAACATCAGCATTGACTGGTGAAGGGATTGGTTTATTAGTTAAATCATTAGTGGAATCAGCAATCTCTTACAGTAAAAAGAAATTTAGTGGGAGATAAAGAATTAACATATCAAGATTCACCATTATAGCTCGAAAGTTCTAGGGAGGGAGAAAAACCACCTTCTCTTTCTGAAAATTCAAATGGGAAACATAATCTTTTTCAGCGTCTAAACTAAAAACAAAATAATGAGTCAGAGAATCAAAAGAAGATCAAGTATCAGAATATATGTTATTCAATTTTCAATATTTCTTATGGGAGCAATCATATTCATAATTGGGTTGTATTTATATGATGTTGGCGTCACACAAACTGAACAAGGGATGAATGGAAGAATATTGGAAATCTCTGGAATGGTTTCAATCATATGTGGATTGGTTTGTGTTATTCTTTCATATATTTATTCTAGAATAGGAGCAAAAATAATAGGAACAAACTGTCCTTATTGTTATGGTTCAGGTTATGTTGACAAAGGTGTTGGAAAAAGAGCAGATAAAGAAATTTGTCCAGTTTGTGAAGGGACAGGAAAAATGTACGACAAAGCAAAGAAATTCCAACAAGAAGAATATGTTGAAAAAACAAAGGATGAGAAAGCAGAAGTTTCAGATACTCATTCTATAGAAAATCAGTAAAAGAGATATACTCTATATCATTATCAAAGAGATTGTAAATTTTATTTGGATATAATAAACAACTTGTTTCTCAACATTTAAAAAATTCTTTGAAAAATACTATTTAATGGTTAAACTCACCGTAATTTATGGGGATGGTAGAGGAAAAACTACACTGGCTATTGGACATAGTTATCTTCAATATTTCATGAAAAAAAACATATTAATTGCTCAATTTCTTAAAACAGGGAAGGATTGTGGTGAGTGTGCTTTTTTTGAAAAGCACGAAAATCTCACATGGTTTTGTTTTGGAAGAGAACAATTCTTTACATCTATTAAGCAAAAAAAAGAATATTCAGAAATGATTACAAAAGGAATCCAAATTTTGTATGAATCATTGAAAAATACTCAAGTAGATACTCTTGTACTTGATGAACTCGGAATAGCTCTAACCTTCGATCTAGTAAAATGGATTAGAATTACAGAATTGTTTAGATTTGTTAGGGAAAACATTATAGTAACTGGTAGAGAGATTCCAACTGAAATTGTAAAGATAGCAGATGAGATAATTGTGATTGATGCGAAAAAACACCCTTATAGCAGTGGTATACTTGCAAGAAGAGGTATAGATTATTAGATAATAGAATAAATATTCTTTTCTGGAAATTTCAGATTTTTTATCTAGTATTTTTTCTATATTACTTTTGAAGTGGGGTCTCCCTACGAAGAAGTTAAATTAAAGGAATTAACTAGTTCAATTGAGTAGTATCTTTAAATACTCTAACCTCTTCGATTAATCAGTATTGGTGTTTATAAATGAGTAAGAATTCTCAAGGTGAAACCGAAAAGCCAGACGTTAAAGAAATAGAAGAACAATATGAAGAGCATCTGATAGAAATTGAAAAAAAAGAAAGCAACGAGATAGTTAAAAAAGAACTAATTTTGGAATTAAAAGATGTTCCTGGTTTAGGAAAGAAAACCTTAGACATTCTAAATGATAACGACATAAATACAATCAATCAATTAATGACTACAAGACTCATTGAATTACAATCCATGGGATTACAAAGAGCAATAGCAAAAAAAATACGAGCAGAGATATCAAATACCATTTCAAAGTATAAATATTTCAAGGAAGAAATGGGATTAGAGGATTTGCCAAGCATTGGAAAGACAACAGCAGATGTACTGCGAGAGAAGGGATTAAACGTTTATCTTCTGGAAACCACTCCTATTAGGGAGTTGGAAGATAAATATGGTATCACTTCTTCAGCAGCAAAAAAGTACAAAAAAGCATTGAGTGATTTACGAGGAGGAATTGAGTTCGTTGATGCATTTGAAATAATGGAAAGACAAAAGAATTCTCCAGCTTTCACATATGGAATCAAATCCCTTGACGCTTTAACAACAATAGATGAATTAGGAGTAGCAGGTGTTCGATTAGGGGAAACTGTTGAATTCTTTGGTCCATTTCGTTCCGGAAAATCTCAGCTGTGTCATCAACTCTGCGTGACAGTTCAGTTACCTCCTGAATTAGGAGGAGTAGATAAAAAAGCTGTATTTGTTGATACTGAGGGGACATTTTCTCCAAGCAGAATAAAAGCAATTCATGCTAATCTCCAAAAAGAATTAGGATGGGAAAAAAAATTTGAAGATGTATTAAGAGATATAACTTACGCTAGAGCATACAATTCTGATCATCAAATGGCGCTAGTTGAAAGACTTCTAGAACTATTGTATAACCGCAAGGACGAATATGGTGTCGTTGTTTTAGATTCAGCAACAGCTCACTTTAGAGCAGAATATGCTGGAAGAGGAACACTAGCGGAAAGACAACAAACAATCAACTATCACTTATCAACACTAGGAAGAGTGGCTGACACATATAATGTAGCAGTAGCAATAACAAATCAGGTCCAATCAAATCCTGCTGCATTCTTTGGCGATCCAACACAACCTGCAGGAGGTAATATCTTAGGTCATTGGGCTTTTACTCGTTTTTACTTAAGGAAATCAAAAGGTGAAAAAAGAATCATTCGAGTGTTTGACTCACCATACCTGCCAGAATCAGAAGCTGTTTTTGCTATAACACCAGAAGGCTGTGTTGATGTAGAAGACGGAGGGTAATAGTCGAATAACAATTCTTAATGCATTAAACTACCACAACATGCGCAATATTTCCAATTAACATTAATGGTAGAACTGCAATGAGGGCATTCTCCTCTCAATTTTTGAGGAATCTTTGAGGACATAATTCCAGAAGAACCAGATCTAGTAAGTGGTGCAAAGCCCATCATTTCAGAAGTATTAACATCTGAATTTACCCTTTTGTTAGTATTGAATTTTGCATCAAAACCACTTTTATCAAATGCAGTGGAAGGATCATCGAAAAGAGAGGAGAGATTTTGAATATTTATATCATCATCATTTACTTCTATTTTGTCAACATATACACGGTTGCCTTCAGACTGAAGAGATGAAAAGATATCAAGAGAAGGAAAATCAGTAATTTCATCCATGGTCTTTTCTTTTTTTGACGATGTTTCGCTATTTAATTTTTCATATACTTTACAATAATCAATAATAGGACAAGAAATTGAATCTGTGTGTAAATTTGGTGATGGATCAATAAAGGTTCTTCCTATTAATAGAGAACCATTAACAGTATGAATTTTCATACCTTGATCTAAAAGAGCTTGAAGAACTACCTTTGGATCAAATGTTGTACCATTAACTTCTATAATCCCTTTTATTTCCTCAATATTCATTATAACTCAGATAAAGAAAGACAAGAAAGAAATAAAAAATGAGTATTATATCGGTATGGACTTGGGTATTACTTAATATTGAGAACTTGAGCTAATTAGTGTATTTAAGATGTATTGCTTTGGTTACTCTTGTCAGCCAATCATCCAATTTTTCAATTAACTCAGTATGAACATCGGGAAGAAGAATGTCACCTTCAGGCATCTTTGAGATTCTTTTTACCCAAGAATTCAACTCATATAACATTGGAGACATACCCACTTGGGTTTCCACTTCATCTCTTAGTTCCTCTAACAATTTTTGTATATTACCGCAACTTGATTGAGGAGTTACCATTTGGGAAATGTGCTTGAATTTCTTCGAAACTGCATTAAACGCTGAATCTGCTTGTTCAGTTGAATCAACTGCTTCAGGTTCCTCTTGAGTTCCAGGGGAAACATATTCCTCTGTTTTTTTGGCTAGTGCTTCTTCAGTAATTGTTGATTCTACTGCAGCCGGTGCTTTCTTTTTCTTAGATTTACTAGGTACGGGGGTAATTGTATCTATTTTTGATCCAAGATTAGATATCATATCTTTCAAAACAGGAATTTCACCCAATTTCAATCCAACTTCTGAAACTTGAGTTTCAACGGATGAAAATCCTGCCATCTTTTCTTCCAATTTTGTTATCTGTGATGATAACCTATCCATTGAATCATTCACGTTTTGAACTAGGGTTGACAATTTATTTATTGAGTTGATTAATTGAACTAACATTTCCTCTGGATTGCTCATATGCACTCACAACTAAACGAACACATTGAATATAAAAAGATTTTTGGAATAGGAAGGATTGAGAAAGGAGAAGAAACACTAATCCTTCCATACTATACGCAAGTTTAATAAATCCATCCCACTTCTCATAAATGAGACTAATGAGTGAAAGGGATATCGTTGAATTGTTAGTAAGATGGCGCTCTCTAGCAATGATGCTTGAAAGAGAGGAATTCAAAAGAATCGCAGGAGATCAGAAAGGATTAATTGCAGCAATTTTAATGATTCTACTTGAACTGCAGCAAAGTAAATCAGGAGGTTATTAATTTATAACCTAAATAATAATTACTTTTAAGGATCTGAGTTTATGTTAGCAGAAGAGGAATTTTGGCCAAGAATAGCGATTGAAGCTAATGAACTCAAAAGAGAATTACCTACTTTTAAACCAGTTGACAATAATACCTTATTATGGCATGGTTTCATTTTTGGCGCAGGATTATATGAAGGAGGTGTATTTGTACTTGAAATCGAATTACCTCGAGAATATCCATTCAAACCTCCTAAAGTTAAAATGCTAACAAAAGTTTTTCATGCTAATGTCTTTGATACTCGTATTTGTGTGGGGGTTTTAGGGGTTGACTGGACTCCTGCAAACAACCTTGTAGATGTCATTGAATCGATTCGTTTCATTTTGAGCAATCCAAATCCAGATGATCCTTTAAATTCAACAGCAGCAAATCTAATGAAAAGAGATCCCAAAGAATATGCAAGAAAAGTAAGAGAATATGTCGAAAAATATGCAAATTTTGATCAAATTGGTAAGTATGGCTTATAATATATCTAGATGCATACTGTTTTCATAACATCATAAGGAATTCTTATTTAGCCAAAAAAAATATTTATTTTGATGTCTCAGGGTTATCTTCAAGAAATATTTAGTAGTTTTCAAGGTGAAGGAGCGGCAATTGAGGGGAGTTGCTATGGTTTACGCCAGATTTTACTAAGATTTTCAGGATGTCCACTCGCACTAGGTATCCATGGAACAAAAGGATGCATTTGGTGTGATTCACCAAGAGCAAAACTAACAGAACCCAATAAATGTCTGATTGAAAAACAACCGGGAAATCAATCATTTTCAGAAATTGAAAATCCTCTTAATCCAGATGAAATAGTCCAAATTATAATAAAACTGACTACAAAAGATTTACATTCAATTAGTTTGACTGGAGGAGAACCATTATACCAACAGGAATTTCTTGAGGATATTATTAAGAAGCTCAAGAAAGAAGAATATTGTATTTATCTTGAGACAGCTTACACTGATGATTTGAAATATCTTGAAAGAGTAGCTAGGATGATAGATTACGCTTGCGTAGACATTAAAGATCGCAGTGCCCAAGCTTCAATTAAGTGGGAGAATCTTGTAAAAGAAGAAATTCAAATGAGTAGAATTTTAAAAGAAGCTGATTCGAAGGTTTTCGCAAAAACTGTAGTAACAAAAACCTCTAGAAAAAAAGATATAGAATTCATTGCAAAGTTATGCAGTGATATAGAAATTCCACTTGTAATTCAACTAGTTAGTCCGATTAAGGGTTCAAATGTTGAACAACCCACTTGGAATCAAATTCAAGAATTTACGCAAGCAGCAGCAAAACATCTTCCCTCCGATAAAGTAGGCATTTCAATTCAAATGCATAAATGTATTAACATTCTATAGAAGGCAGTAAAATGAATCTACATAGTAAAGATTTGTCAGATGTTCAATCACATGAGGCTAAAATTAGAATAGGAATACGTAGAGTTGGAGTTTGTAATATTCCCAAAATTATCAGAAGAAAGAGATTTGGAATCTACAATGAGTTATCAGCTAGAATTGATGTGTATGTAGACTTACTTCCAACTAAACGAGGAATCCACATGTCTAGAAACATTGAAGCAATTAATGAAGTAATTTCAACTCTTACAGAAGACGTAATTACTGATTGCGAGGAGTTATGCGTAAAAATTGCAGAAAAAGCTCTAAATATTCAACCCTACGCAAAATATGCAGAAGTAAATCTCGTGGCAGATTATGAAATGGAGACATACTCTGAGGCAATCTTGAGAAAAAAATCTAGTATCCATAAACTTCGAGCAGGAGCATGCGTAGAAAAGATTGGAGAGGAAATTAAGATAACTAAAACAATAGGAGCTGAAGTTGAAGGGACAACTGTTTGTCCTTGTTCGCAGGAGCTATCAAAGGACATCACAAAAGAAAGATTAATCAAACAAGATTTTTCTGATGAACAAATAGAGAAAATTCTAAAATCAATCCCTCTTGCAGCTCATAATCAAAGATCAAAGTCTATATTGTTAATTGAACAAGACAGAGATGCAGAAAGAATAGAACTTGAAGATGTCATTCAAATTCTTGAATCTTCAATGAGTTCTCCAGTTCACGAAGTATTAAAGAGAAAAGATGAACAAGCAGTTGTCCTTTATGCTCATCAAAATCCTGTATTTGTTGAAGATGTTGTTCGCTCTATTCTACATAAAGTGTATGAGCATTATAAAGATAGATCACCCGATACTGTAATTTCAGTTAAGCAAATCAATTATGAGAGTATCCATCAACATAATGCAGTTGCAGAAGTAAAAACAACTCTTCAAAGAATAAAAAAGCAACTTAATGGATTTGAGGATAATGAAAATTACTAAAAAAGCTATGTATAACATCATTGTTGAGAATTTGATGAATCCTATTACTTATGACGGTTCTCAAATTGCTAGTCAATATACATCTCAAAATTATGATGTCATCGGAAACAGTATTTTGGTTTTCCGTGGCAGTATGAGATTATCACCAAATGAAATGATAGATATCAAGGATATTCAACGCGAATCTCATTTGAATGAGATTCTGATTAGTTCAGATGATAGTTTGCATTTCATTATAGAAGAGTTTGATATACAACCTCCAAATTTAGAAATCGAATATTATAGATTAAGATTACTCACACAAATTGTTATCGAAATTCTTCAATCTAAGGGAATTGAAGGAAGAAGAAAAGGAACAGATATTTACATTGAAGAAAGGAAACTTAATGTAGGTATAGCTTCTGTTGGAATTTCAAGTAGTAAAATTCATTTTGGTATTAACATTGGAAGTACAGGTTTTCCATCCCATGTAAAAGCAATAGGTTTGTTGGAACTTGGATTGGAAGAAGAAGAAATAAAGAAATGGAGTATCCAAATCCCTGAACTTTATATTGAAGAAATTCAGAGAGTAAAGGAAGATATAGTAAAAACAAAAGCACTTCAGTGAGAATTATGAAATTAAAGATCTCAGGAGATAAACTAACATTTGCTTCCGCTCATATACTAACTAAACATGATAAATGTGCTCGACTTCATGGTCACAATTATCAAGTGGAAGTGGAGATTGAAGGAGAATTAGATGAAAACAATATGATCATCGACTTTAGTATTTTTAAGTCTCGAATAGGTGAATTACTAAAAAAATATGATCACAAAATAATACTTCCAAAAAAGAATAAGGACTTAAAAATCGAAACAGATGAAAAGCAAGTCAAATTAACTTCAAGTAATGGAAACTTCTACCGTTTTCCATCTGAGGATGTCTTACTTCTGCCAATTGAAGCCACAACAGTGGAGCTCTTATCAAAACATATACATGATTTAATCAAAGAAGAATACCAACAGTTTTCAATTACAGTAACAATCGCTGAAACCCCTACAAGCGTAGTTTCTTATTCAGGAAATGATTAATGAGAGTGAATAATACATAGGTAATACAAAAAATATGCGATTAAAACCTAAAGTGAATGATATGAGTACAGCTATAGTTTTGTTCTCTGGAGGATTAGATTCCACGGCTTGTTTATACTGGGCAAAAGAGAAGTACAATGATATTATCTTGTTAAGCTTCATATATGGAAGTAAAGAAGATGAAGCAATTCAAAAAGCAAACATGAAATATGCTTCCTTATTGTCAACTGATGCAAAAATTATATCTTTACCATTTCTAAAAGATTTTTCTGAAAGAGCTGGATCTAGTCTAGTGATATCTCAAGAAAAACTACCAGTTTTTGATAGTTATGAACAACTAGATAAGATAGAAATCACACAAGAAACAGCAAAAAGTGTGTGGGTTCCTGGGAGAAATATCCTATTCCTTTCTTTAGCTTCCTCTTTTGCAGACAGTTTCAAGGAACCAGTCGATATTATCTTTGGAGCAAATATCGAAGAAGGAGAAACATTTCCAGATAACACCCTAGAATTCGTGAATAGGATGAACGAGTCTATAGCATTAGGATGCTTAAACAAGGTAGAAATAAAAGCACCATTTCATGATTGTAATAAAATATCAATAATAAAATTTCTTACAGAACAGGAGGCTATTATTGATTTTTCATCTTCCTGCTACAAAGTACAAAAATGGACTGAATCAGATAGACCAATTCATTGTGGTATATGTGAATCGTGCTTAAGAAGAAAAAGAGCATTTCAGTTAGCTAAAATTACTGATTCTACCCTTTATGAATAAAAAGCTCATTTAAAAGAACAATTTTTAAGGGGAAAGTGAAAAGTTAACAATGGGGTGACAACTTGGGATTGCGAATATTTTCAGTTAAAAAAGACGGTAGTTATCATGAGGTTCCAGCTGTAAGAGAAAGTTTCAACATGGACGATGGTGCATTTTTAGTTATTGATAGACTAGACAAGAAAATCTACATCTATAGAAAAACAGGTATATCAAGTGCATTAGCATATTCAGCAGGAAGAGCTGCAACAAATTTTAAAACACGAAAGGGATCAAAATACAAAATAGTCAATATTGAAGCAGAAGATAAAGATAGAATGCTCACAGAAATAATTGATAAACTAGAGACTCATACTCAAACTACAGAAGTGAAACCTTCTTTGGAAAAAAAAGTTGCAGCTAGTAACAGCTACGTTTATGGGGAGAAAATAGTTCCAGTTCAACAAATGGAAGAAAGTATTCCATCACCTGAAACTATGAAGATCAAAAAGGAAATTCAAAAAGAAGAAATAGCATCGTCAAGTGAGATTCTAGAAAGAATAAAATTATATGATGTGGAGGAAATAGTTAAAACATTAGCTAGTAAAATGCTTTTCGAAACCAATATTGAAAGCATTAAAAGTATGAAAAAACCACCGAAACATCAACTTCGATCTGAATTGATAAGGAAGATAGATGCATTACTAGACAGCATTTATTAGAGTTAAAAACTTCTTTCGACTCTATTTTCATTTTATTATTCTCTTATTCTTTTTGAATCTTTGCTATAAAAAAACCCTCAGTTTCATGAATATGAGGGTATAATTCTTGTGTCTTTTCATTCAGAATTTTTGAAGTAACCCCAACCATTGGAGTAGTTTCAACAAGTTTGAAATTTGAATTTTCTTGGAGAAAATCTAAAATTACACTATGGTTTTCTTCATGAAACAAAGAACATGTAGAATAGACTATTGATCCTCCAGTTTTTAAAAGAACAGCAGCTTCATTCAGTAGATCTTTCTGTAGATTAACATACCATCCCAAATCTCGTTGATTCATTCTCCATTTGTTTTCTGGTCGAGATGAGTATGTCCCAGAGCCTGAACAAGGAGGATCTAAGAGTATTTTATCAAATCGTGTTTCTATTTTTCTGTGAAGTTCTCTTGCATCTGTTTGTATAATCCTTACCAATTTTATACCCAATAAATTCATTCTGTCTTTCAAAATCTTCACTCTTTCATCGTTCATATCAACAGCGACAATTTTACCTTTATTTTTCAATAATGCTGCAATATGAGATGTTTTTCCTCCAGGGGATGCACACATATCTAATATTTCGTCATCTTCTTGTGGATCCAATACAAGAGAAACTAATGCAGAAGCTTTTTGTTGAATCAATATTTTTCCTTCTTTAAACGCCTCAAGTTGAGGGATAGGGATTTCGTTTTCCTCAATTCTTACTAGATTTTCTATTTCTTCTACAATCGAATAAGAAATATCATTCAAATGAAAGATTCTTAAAATCTCCTCTAAATTGGCTTTAATTGTGTTAATTCTGACATACAGATGAAGATTTTGTTGGAATGAGGGTAGTATTTTCTTGGTAGTTTCTACCCCCCATTGTGATAAGAATTTTCTAACTATCCAAGTTGGAGTGAAATATTCAATAGAAAGATTTGATGCAAGATCGTTACGATTTTCATAAAGCTGCTCTTCACTCACACTCTGAATTAAATCAAGAATCGTTAGGAAGTTCGATTCTGAAAATTGTTCAAAATGAGAAGATAAAAGGTTGTTAACAAATTCGATATCTTTGTTTTCTATTTTCATTAAATATGTAGCAATTCTCAATATTGCTCTATTATCTGAACTTATTTTTTTGAGAGAATAACTTGAAGTACTAGTTTTAATATACAAATCTATTACATTTAACCTTCTTAAAATTTCAAAAACAAGATAATATAATGCAGATTCTTCCTCTCTATTTAATTTATTAGTTTCAACTGCAGATCGTAAAGCTATCCTACTAGATTTTCCACGTAACGCTCCCCCCAGAATTTCAATAACGAAAGGAATAATAGAATCCATTTTTCTCCCCTACTACATAATTGTAAAGAACTTTTATTGTTCTTAAATTGATTTATTTTGAATATTCTGATAGTTTAACCATTTTGCTTCTGTCTGGGCATAGAACAAAACTTTCTCATTAGTCTCCAATTGTAAAACTTGAGAGAATTTTCTCAAGGAAATATTATAGAAATCAATGAATGGAATGAAAAGAAAATTCATCTTATGTTTCCTATATGAATGTATTTTTCGTGAATCTATTGCAAATCCCACAATGTTCGAGATTCCCTCATTTTTAATTTCTCTTAGTTCAGAATCAGTAAGAGTTTGTTTTTCAAGTACAAATGACATCTCAACATCTTCTGGGGCAAGTGAATATGCCAACCAGTCTTTTGTCAAATGTGTTAGAGATGCGAGAAAATCATGAAATTTAATATCAGGAATTGACCAACTATTTAATGTTTTACCTGATATGAGATTAATATTTGAATGATCAATTTTTGTTATACCTAGAGTTTGTAGAAAATAAGTAATCCCTCCATTAGGAGAATAAATCCACTTTTTAGACAGGCTAATAGTTCGAAGATTGTTTGTTATCAATGATTTCATCATTTCGAAATCTCTTTCTGAAAGAGGAAAACTATTATCTGTGAATGGAAGCGGGAGTCCTGTTATAGCTAGATTAGACTTGTTTTCATTCATATAGTGAATTAATTTCAGATTCAAAAAAGGGGATACAATAATACCTTTTATATTTGTAGCTTTGATTTTATCTGGTGCAAAGGTTCCAAATTCAATGCCAAAATCCGATGAACGATATACTTCCTTATCACATATAGACTCGACTGATTGTAGTATAGATTCCAAATTTTTCATTCTAAGAAGAGAAGAAGAAAGAGCTTAAAAACAATTTGGGAGACATGGTTGTAAGTAAACAAGATTGAAATTCTTTACCCAATTTCCCAACCAGCTTGTATCCAAGCTTTTTTCATTTGAGGATTTTTCTCCAGAAAAATATCAACAATTTCTTTCGGAACTTTATTCATTGCACAAGAGAAGTTTGCACATTTTTTACAGTTATTTCCCAACAGAGTTTTACTGAAATAAAAAACAACTACAAGAAATAATATAGAAGAAATAATTAAACTTATCCCGACCGCTAAATTTCCTTCTAGATTTAGTCCAAAATTTACAATTCCCCAAATCATACCTACAAAGGGGAATATATCTATATAAGTTCCAAAAATAAGCATAATGATTCTTTCTGTTGTCGATATTGGACCTGGACGATATTTCCACAATTTAGGCATTCCTCTTAAAGCCCAGCATTTTAAGCACTTCCCCTCCTTTTCATAGAATGGACAGTGACTACATAATAATCTGGGTTCAATAATCAAAAAAGTTAACAACATTATACTTACATAAGAAATCAACATCCACCAATGCCCGATAAGAAGTCCTGAAAAAGTAAAAATTGCAATTGCCAATACACGATAAATAAGATTTCCAAGTGTGAATCTGTTGGCATGTTTCTTGTCAACAAAACAGATTAATTTACCATTGAGCTCGCATTCAATACAAGAAGAATCTTCATCTGCAATACAATTTTTTACACTTATTGTAGCTGGATCTACTGAATTCATCTATTTCAGAGAGAAAAAAGAATTGTTTATTTTAAGCATTTTGCAATTGTGATAACATTATTATATACATTGTAGTGGTTCTTTCAATGATGAATTCCTTGATTGGAGACTTCCCCCAAGATGTTGAAGCTGGTAAAGCTGCAGGAACTAAAACTATTGCAATTTTAGGGTAAAATGGAAAATACACTAGAGAAAGAATAAAACAAATCAAACCCGATTCTTTATTGTCATCTATTCACGAATTACCTTCAATTCTACCAGGAATTTAAAATTAAACCACTCATCAATCTCTATTCTTTATTTTTATTTCGATGATATAACTTCATACCACTTCTTTAAAGTAGTAATTTTCCATTGTTCCCTACCTTCTCGAGGGGGATAATATTCAATCTTTTCTGCTTGCTCAAGAATTTCTTTTTCATTTATACCTGCAGCTGTTTGTTTCTTTATAAGTGAAGTAACCTTTTCAAGATAAGCTAAGAATTCCTCTATTGGTTCTTCATTTGAAGTTTGACCGTGACCAGGGATATAATGTTCTACTTCAAGAGAAAGATATTCTTTCAGCGCTGCAATCCACTTAATTGGATTGGCAGAAGGAGAACCTCCCCACGGGAACTGATTGTTGAACAGATTATCTCCTGCAAACATTACGTTGTAATTAGGACAGTAAACATAGCTGGATCCCTCTGTATGTCCTCCTGTTCGTTTGACAATAACTTTTACATCACCGTCAACTAACTCATATTCATCAGCAAATGTTTTATTTGCAAGAACAATTTTTAAGCCGTCCAAAGCTGAAGGATCTTCTGAGTTTTTCTTCCATTCTTCCAAACTTT
>JAGLRO010000085.1 GCA_023136245.1 Candidatus Heimdallarchaeota archaeon | reverse complement strand
GGTTTTGTTCTTTCTGGGAATATTGGGGGGGCATTGACACCTCTTGGATCAATTACTATTCTAATGTCACTTGAGATACTAAATAGGGAAGGATATCCTATGTCCTTTCTCAAATATGTAAAAAAGATGCTACCTTTAACATTAGCTTGTGGAGTGTTTGGTGTGACCTATTCAATCATTCTAATAGTTTTAGGTCTGTAGTAACATAGTTTGCGATTCTATGCAAAAGAAATTTTAAGTAATTGCAAGAAACTCTCCTCCCATATCTTCTATTTTCTCAGAAGAAAGAAAATTGATCACTCTTGAATTTATTATTCTCCCTCTCTTATATTAAAGTAATATACTTTTTATACTGAAACTGTGTTATAACTATACATATGACTTCTTTAAAACCCAATCTAGAAAGAGTTAAACAAAGAAGAGAAGAAGTCATGAAAGCAGCTTTAAGATCAAAAAGATTCACATCAGCTCAACTAACTCGAGAAGCTTCAACCTTCATTCTATTCTGTCTGGCTCTAGAGAGGATAAGAACAAAAAAGGAAATAACTAAAGGAAGAGATTAAATTGAGTGACCCTATATCAAAAAGCCTTGAAAAACTTGTAGGTTATTTCGATTCCAACTCCATTCCATATGTTATCGTCGGAGGAGTAGCAGTAATCGTAACAGGAAGAACAAGAATGACTACTGATGTAGACATTATCCTTGATCATGAAAAAATCCAGAGAGAAGACTTCGTAGATTATCTAGTCAATGAAGGTTTTGATGCTAATCTGAGAGATTTTGATGGATTTGACGAGAAAGGTCATTGTTCCATTTTTTTTAAGGAAGGAATGTTTAGAATAGATATAAAAGGTATATATTCCGATTTGGATAAAGAAAGCATAGAGATGTCAATTGATGAGACATTCAACAATATTCCCGTGAAAATCAATCATCCAATCAATACTATATTATTTAAACTCAAGTTTGGTTCAGAACAAGATTATGAAGATGCTTTAGCCGTTTATATTAGAAATGAAGAAAGAATAGACTTTGAATTTTTAGAAGAAAAAGCTTCAAAAATGAAAATAAAGGATAAACTTGACTTATTTTTGAAAGAAATAAGAGATTTTCTTGAGAAAGAAGGGATTGAATAAACACCTTGAAGAAGAAGAAAAGAAAGCCGAAGAAGGGTTACGAATTCAAGAAATCAGAGATTATTAGCTTCTTTTTCCCATTAGATTTAGTTTAAACTTTCTTACTGTCTCAGGTTTTATAATATCACCCTTTCTATTTATAAAATAGAGAGCATCAAATGGGCACTGAACAATACATGCCCCACATTGAACACAATATTTTTGTCTTGGCATAGTAATTTTTCTCTTGTTAGTATCCAGCTCATAACAGTTTCTCGGACAAACATCAACACAAATACCAGTTCCTTTGCATTTCTCCAAATCTACTTCTACATCATATAGCTTATCTGCATGAGAATCGCTTTTGTAAGTTGGAGAGGATCCTTTAAGTTCCATATTTACTAATAAAACCAGTAGAAATGATACTATACACCACCGAAGCAATATCCACGAATAGTCTTTCTGATAGACTATAGCATACAAAACCACTCCTATTGATGCATAAATGAGATTTATCAGAAAAACCAAAAGATTCCCTAAAGTGAAAAAAGCTCTTTTCTTTTCTGTTTCTTTTTGAAAGATTTTTTCAAAGATTGGAAAAGAGATAAGAGCCAAAAAATAGATTAAGCAAATCTGTCCCAATAAGAAAGCTGCTTCTAGCTTGAATAAAGGTCCCCAAATGGGCATTAAGACAGCAGCAGCAAGAAAAATCCACATGATTGCCATTTCTATTCTCTGAACAAATCTAAACTCTACTTGTTTCATTTCATCTGTTTTTTCGTAGTTTGATTCAATAAATTCTGGAATATCCTTTGCATCTACTGGACCCCAAAGAATTTTCCATCCAACACTTTTCTGTATTACTTTTGATTCTACACCTGGAGCAGCTAACTGTGGTAAAATTATCTTCTTATGATTTACTTTGTTCTCAATTCCACTGGTTTTTATAACTGAAATCACAGAGTGATTGTTGAGACTGTCTCCTGTTGCAGCACACCAGACATTTATTCCTTTACTATTTGCTATTAAAAGATGATAGTTCAAACCTATGGTAGCTTTTTTCAGTCGTAAGATTGTTAGATGAAAATTGCACGTTAACAAAACTGGAGAATCTTTATCAGGTTTTCCTACTCTTTGATAACCTGTTTTAGCTGGGAAGGGAAACATTCTCAGAAGTGTTTCTACAATTGT
>JAGLRO010000084.1 GCA_023136245.1 Candidatus Heimdallarchaeota archaeon | reverse complement strand
TGTAAAGAAAGACATTCCTCCTATGAACAGGAGTCCAGCTGATAAGTAAGAGAAGAACATTAGAATACCTTGCACTATTAGGACGAAACCTCCTATTAGAGCTGTCCAGTAACCAGCAAATTCCCATTTTGATATTGTTTTTACAGTTGTAGTTGTCTCTGACATGAAGTAAAATATGTGAACGTTTGATTTAAACTTTTAGTATTGTCAATCTGAATGTTTATACACGTATAGACAAGCTTCTAATGATTTATCTAGATTGAGGAAGCAAGTTTTAATAGCAACCCAATATCTTAAATTTACACTTCTGGAAACGGGATTTTAAATTGACTGAATCTACACTTCTCTCTGGAAATTCAGATAAAAAAAACTCTAACTCGAATTGCTAGTTTAAATTTTTCAAGAGGATTAGTTATTTTTATGATAACTCTTTTTCAGTCTTTGGTAAGATTAGGTAAGATTTCACTCTTCAGTAATTTACGGTATATTTAAATGCAAGTTTAGAGATTTATTTTTTGATGATTCAATCTGTTTACATCATCTCAAGAAGTGGCTTGCCGATAGTAGCTGTTGGCAAAGATGAAAAAACACAAGAGTTTACTGAAATAGCTCTTTTCAGTGGTATTGTATCTGCTATTCAAACAGCTATGCAAGAGATTGATGTAGGCGTACCCAAGTTTGTGGATACAAAGAAATTTGAGATATATATTGAGATTGAAGAAGAATTTGCAGTAGCCCTTGTAAGAGAATCTAAAGAAGTAGAAGACAGAGATTTTATGCATGAAATAACTGCTGAAATCTTGAACAAATTAGATGAAAAGTATGATGATCTATCAGACTATAATATGCTATCAGAAAGTCAGATAAATGACATACGTGCGATTATTTCGAGATTGATTCAGAAGGGAGAGAAGGAACTATCAAAAAGGAAAGCAACAAAGATTGCTTCAAATTCGTTTTGGTGAGTATTATGGTAGAAGCTTGGCAGAATAAAATACCCTTATCAGCAATTATTTTCGAATCAGTTTGTGTGATTTGTTTAATTATTATTACATTCTTTCTATGGAAAAAGTATTTGGAAAGACAAAAACGACCAGTCTTGTTTTTAGGTTTAAATTTCTCTTTCTTCACAATGGCAGTATTTGTAGATATAATCGGAAGATGGATTGGATATTTCTCATATCCAAACATAAGCTATCTTGATGTAAGTTATACAGACTTGACAACTTTACTAAACTATATTCTTCTAGCCATAGCAAACTGCTTCGTGATAATTTTCATTGATGAAGTGTTTCTACATAAAGGAACAAAATTTGTGCTACCTTTCGGAGTCTTGAACGGATTAGTAATAGGGCTCATTATCCCTCCTGTAATCGGATGGTTTTCTGATTCTGAATTCGGATTGTTGAGAGAGCAAATTGGAGTGATAATTGTATTTGCTGTAATCTCAGTTGTAACGTATGGAATACTCGCATTCTTCGCAATAAAAGAAGGAGTTCTGAACACAGAAAGATTACCAAAAATAGGTTTTCATTTGATAGGTACATTTGGAGTATGCTTAGTTCTATTGTTTCTTTCATTTGCAGGAGACACATTTATCATTCAAATAATAGCTAGATACGATCAAGGATATTCACCCTTCTTCTACTTAGGATTTGCTTTATCTATACTAGGCATAGTTTTAGGATTTCTTGGATACATTATGCCTTCTTGGTTCAAAAACATATTTTCGAAAACTCAATAATACTACTGAAAGGCTTAAATAAACTTCTTTTTTTCTATTTTTGAAATCTCATGAGCTACTTACTAGATGAAATTAAAGAACATTATAAGGATAGAATAGACTTTGAAGCAAATAAATGGACTGCTTCAAGGAAGCTTCAAGAAAATTTAGAGAAGGCAGACTTTAGTGCAGAAGAAATTCAACTTCTAGCAGCAATCATTTTAGATATTGTAGAAAAACATGGTGGTTCAAAGGAGGAAGTGTTTCGAGCTTTATACAAAGGATATAGAATGTGAAAAGTTATTATTATTTCTTCTATTCCTCTAATTTCCTTAGTTTTAGCTTCTTCTTGACCATAGGAATGAGTTCAATTAATGCAAATATTCCAAAATAATAAATGAAAAACACCACAATAGAAACAGCATTCACTTGCCCCATACCAAGGTGGAAATCTTCCAAGTAATCCCCAAATCCATAGAAAGGTTGAAGTGCAACGTAAGTTGGGCTTTTACCATATATACCATCATCCTTTACTCCCTGCGGATTGTTGATTAAATCAGTATTTTGAGCTCGCAATTCCTTCAGAACCGCTTCCGCAGTGAAATTATCAGCGTTCAATGCTGTCCAAGCATAGACTCTACTATTATCTGATCTAGGTGAATGCATATCTGTCCCAGTAATCATTCCGATAGAATCATTGTTTTCCAAACAAAATTCATAAGAATCTTCTTCCAGGTCAGCTCCACTATAGATTTCAAAATAATCTGCTCCCCAGGATAGAAGTTGGTCTCTAGTAGGTATAATATCTTCAGCATCCTCCATACTACCATCAAAATGATTGACTACGACAACAGCTCCTTGACTATGAGCTTCATCAATGGCAATTTGGATCTCATCATCTGTTGGGTAAGTTGGATTTTTCAGATCCCAGTGAGTTAAACCTATGAAATTCATATGTATTCTATTGGTAGTCCATTCCATTCCCTGGATGATGATAATTTCATCCTTATATTCTTCAGCAAGTTCTTGTACATCTGCAGAATTTCGCACATTATAATGATCTGTTAAAGCAAAAGCAGTAAAACCCATTGATATGTGCCATTCAATATTCTGTCTCACTGTAAGTGCTCCTTCACTATACTTGGAATGTGAGTGTTGATCAAATAGAATATTGTAGGTTACATTTGTTTCAGGCACATAGGGTGTGATATGATTCCAACTATCATCGAAATACTTGTTTTCTTGTGGACCATAAATGTTCATAAGCACACTAAATGCCATTATTATGATTGTGATCACCATATAAGCGAGTAGATGGAGTGAGTATTTTCTTACAACTTTCCACTTTGTCATGTTCGAGAGTAGCTTAAATGTTCTATAAAAATCTATGTTAAATACAAGAGAATTGATGGGATGACTATTATTTACCGCATTAATAAATATTTGAAACAGAAAAAAGGAGAATCATTTATTCAGCTTTTTCAAAACCAATTTAGCAGCATTTTTGCCTGAAGAAATAGACGGTTCAATCATGGGTCCTGGAAAACTCCACATACCACAATGATATAGACCTTTGATGAATGAAATCTTTTGTTTCCACAAGATCATATCTTGCCATCCCAAACCAGAACCTCCATGATTTAGGGTGTATCTATGATAAGTTAATGGAGTACTAATATCCATATCCACGATATGATCACTCAATTTAGGTATTCGCTCTTCTAAACGTTTAACGAGTGTTTGAGCATATTTTGTTTTGAATGATTCATATCTCTTCCCTCTATTTAGTTTGGGACCAGCTTTCCAGAAGTTCTCATAATCTAAAGTAGCTGGAGCAAGAAGGTGAATGCCGTGATGATTATCTTTTGCTTTACTAAGACGGAAAGATTCATCATGTAGTGTGTTAAATTTCCCTACAAATGCATTTATCTCCGGATTATTAGGAATACCAGCTTCAACGATGTTATTTGTATTCAAGAATAAAACATCAGAACCATCGAAGTCATAATCAGCAGGATCTAGATCAGTAACAAGAGATACAGAAAACCATGAATCAGCTATAGGAGTTTCTTCTAATCGTTTCTTTAATTTTTTAGGAAGCAAAAGGGGATCTAAAAGCTGATAATAGAGTTGTTTAGCATCTAAAGCTGCGACAACTGTAGTAGCTAAATACTCAGATTTATCATCAAGAACAACTCCAGAAACCTTGTTTTCTTCCAACTTTATTTTCTTTATTCTTTTAGAATAGACTATTTTCCCTCCATTTTTCTTTACTGCCTTAGCTAAAGCATCAGGAATCTTTTGAGCTCCTCCTTTAGGACCATAAGCGGAACCAGACATACCTAAAGCAATGAAAACAAGCAGAGCAATAGCTGTTGCATCCTCCCCTGGAACAATATGCAATGCAGCTCTTAAATCTTTATACTCTTCTCCTGGAAATAACTCAAGAAGAAGATCATGAAGCTTCATTGTGCTATATTTCTTCATGTTCTTTGCTTTGGTCAATATCTTTACTCCCATACTAATCTTACTAAAGAGAGATACTAGTTCTGGACTGTCTGTTGGCATTTGACTCATCTCCTCCATAAGTAATTGAGATAAATCTATGAGTTGATTCAGGGCGGAATCTTTGATGTTGGGAAAAGATCGACGAACAGATTTCTCAAACAGATTTCTTTCTGACATAAGAATATCAACATATTTAGTGGGTCCTAAAATGCGATAAACAGCTTTAAGTTGAACAAATTCAATAGGATCTACTCCAAGTTCTTGAAGTAAATTGTTAAATGAATCTCCATCTATAATCCAGTGAGCCCCTGGATCAAAAACAAGACCTTTACGAACGTAAGAACAACAATATCCACCAGGACGTTTATTCTGTTCGAAAACGACGACTTTTTTGCCTGCTTTTGCTAGATGAGCAGCACAAGAGAGACCCGAT
>JAGLRO010000083.1 GCA_023136245.1 Candidatus Heimdallarchaeota archaeon | reverse complement strand
TAATCGAAGGAGTCTGAGAACTGCTTGTGCTCTCTGTGGATACGACTTCAGCTTCCGTCCACCACCAGTTAGAGTGTTCAAAAACTGTTTCTAGATGGGGAAAAACATTATTGTCATCCAAAAGTAAACTATTCACATTACTATTGAACAAAATTCCTGAAACCATAAAGATACAAAAAAGCAGACTAAAATATTTTTTTTTCATTTTATTAACCTCAATTTTCTTGCTCTATTCTAATTAGAGCTAGTATCATTTTAATATTGAAAAAGCTTTGAAGTTAAAAATCTTTTTGATAAAATGAGAACCTATACAACATATACTCTGTAAATTTGATCAATGGAAAAAAGATATGGTTGATACATGTTTAATTTCTGATGGTAGCACTGGAAATTTAAATTATCCCTTTATAAGAACAGATTTTCATGGTAAATTTGTTTCTGAGAATTGAGCATTTAACAAGTACTTACTACTATATTTGTAATTTCATTTTAGAAGTTTGATTTTTCTCTTTCCTTATTAATTTTTTACTACCGTTTTCTTCTTTTTTTCTTCAAAATCTTTTCCATTTTATCTATACTGACTGACTTACCATGGGAAATATGTATTGTTTTAGCACCTTCTTCAATTATACGTTCCCAACTGGACAAAACCTGATCTATATCTTGTGCGATTTTTGGCAATCCTGGAATTAATCTTAGAGGGAAACCATGAGCACAACATCCAACGAAGGCATTACCTGCTTTAGTGATTATAGAAATTGTTCCAGAAGTATGTCCAGGAGTGTGAATTACCTTTGCATCTATACCAAATTCTTGAAGAGAGTATTCATCTTTAATAATTATATCTGGTTCAACAGGCTCATACACTTTCCAGGATTTAGGAACAGTACTCATAAATAGTTTAGAATAGAGAGAGAGAGTTTTGAGTTCAGTAGATATACCTTTTCTGAGATATTCTGCATCATTCTCATGTACTAAAATTTGAGCATTTGTGATATCTTTCAATGTTTTTAGTACACTAACATGATCAAAGTGAGCATGATTAACTACAATCAGCTTTATCTCTTTTGGATCGATTTCAAGCTTGTTCAGCATTTTTAGATACTTTTTTAGATTTTGCTTCATTCCTGCATCGAATTGAATAAAGCCATTATCAGTTTTTAGCAAATGAACTTTTGTAAAAATTAGATTTAATTTGATATACTCTTTCATGATATCAAATTCTTAGTTGATATCTTATAGTTTTCGTATTTCTAACAACACATTCACCTAAGAATAATCGTCTAAAATCAATAATTGATAATGATATCTAACTACTCCTCTTCTTAGACAAATTTTATAATAGACTAACATTTAATTTCTTTTTGGTATTTACTTTATGTCCGAAAAGGATGGAATAAAGAATTTTATCTCCATAAAGGAACTAGAACAGCTTGTCATTAGTGGTAAATATAAAGAAGCAATTGAAATAATAGACGAAATCATAGTTCAAGAAGGAATTCCTGAAGAAGAACGCTTTTCTTATTTCATTTGGAAAAGTCAGATTTATAATAAAACAAGTATTTTTGATGAAGCTTTGAAGATTGCAAATGATGTACTTGAATTCGCTGAAAGAGTTAATAATATTCAATTGAAACTAGATGCTCTTGAGAATAAAGGTGAAGCATTATGGCGTACTGGAAGGTTTAATGAGAGTCTTAAGGTTTTAGGACAATATAAGGAGAATATTTTTGCACCCTTAGATAATAATATTGAAGATTTTACAAAACGAGAAGCTTTCTATTATTATTGGTTAGGTTTATATTATTTCTTAGGAGAAAACGATTTCGATAAATCACAAGAAAATATCGAGAAATGTTTCGAGCTCTATAACTCGCTTAAAGATACGTTATATCTTGGACGTTGCAATGAAGTTTTAGGATGGACATATCTTTATAAGAAAGATTTAGAAAAAGCTAGGAAATATGCAAAAGAGAGTCTGAGACTTTATGAAGAAACAAAAAATCAAAGAGAGATTGGGTGGTCTCTATTTTTGAACGGTTGGGTGAATTATTTCTCTGATGAGTTAGACAAAGCTAAGACTAATGTTGAAAAGAGTTTACCATTGTTTGAATCTCTAGGTATGCAACAATGTGTTGCTTACTTACATAATTTTCTTTCTTTGATCTATATGAATGAAGGAGAATTTGATAAATCTATTGAACATTCAGAGATTGGACTGAAAATTTTGGAAGCAATTGATTATAAGCAAGATCTTTTATTCTCTTCTGTAGCAAAGACTTTGGTTCATTTTAGTAAAAAGGATCTGGATAGTACTATTGAGAACATGAAAAAAACTCTTCATCTATTAACAAGTAAAGCAGATAAATATGAAACTGTTTTAGTTCTAAATGATATTGGTAAAGTATATCATCAAAAAGGGGATTTTGAAGAAGCTCAAAAGAATTACATTGACAGTCTAGAAATTGCTAGAGAAATTGATGATAAAATAACAACAGCAAATATTCTCTTTTCTTTGTTTTCTGTAGGATTAGAATTGTCCGATATAGAGAATACTAACTCATATCTTCAACAATTAAAGGAACTGAATAATTTAACAGAAGAATTACTGATAAAACAATATACAGAAGTAGCTGAATGTTTAATCTTGAAGACAAGTACAAGAGCAATCAATAGAGGAAAAGCAGAATCAGAATTGAAAAGAATATTAGAACAGAAAATCAATGACATTAATCTGGAAATCATCGTTTTATGTAACTTATGTGAAATTCTGTTAACTGATTTTCCTTTATCAAGGGACCAAGAGATTCTGATTGAACTAAATGAATACATCAGTAGATTGATGTCTTTAGCAAAGAACCAAAGGATGTTTTCAATAATTGTAGAAACTTATCGATTTCAATCACAATTAGCATTGGCTGAATTAAATCTTAAAGATGCTCGAGAATTACTTGCTCAAGCTAGAGCAATTGCTGAAGAAAAAGGATTAGAGAGATTAACAGAAGATATCACTGAAGATCAAAAAAAGGTTGAGAAACAACTAGAAATGTGGTTAGAAATGAGTGCAAGAAAAGCGTCCATTTTTGAGACAATCGACCATGTATCTTTGGATGAAATTCTTAAGAATATCAGTAAAGAGAAAACCTTGTCAACTATAGAAGGTAAAAAAGACGAAACACTGATGTTTAAGAAATTGTTTTCAATAAAAATGTAGATTCTTTTTCAACCTTTGGGAAGTTGATTTGTCTTTTCTTTTACAATATTCGTAGACAAAATATAAATAGAATCTATTTTACTTTGCTTCTAGTTTCGATTATATGGTGTTCATATGTTAAAAGATTTTTTTCAGAAATTTAGTTTTATCATTTTTGTTTTCATTAGTTATACAATAATGGCTGTATCTGCTACTATTCAGATACTCTTGGACATTCCTTCTTTCACTCAGGTAAGTTTCAATACTTGGGGTTTTATTCTATGGTTCTTCATGGTGTTTAGTCCTACAATATCAGCTGTGATTGTTGTTTCTATTTCCAATGGAATAGAGGGACTCAAAAAACTACTCAAAGGATTCTTAGTTTGGAAAGTAAATTGGAGATGGTACCTCGCAGCTTTGATCTTAATCTTAGCTCCTCTCACTATTGGTGTAATCTACATAGCCGTAGGAGGAGGGGGAACAGGATTTTCCACAACTTATACAGCTCAGATGATCATCCTTGCTATAGTTTTTGGTCTATTTTCAGGTCCTATTGCCGAAGAAGCAGGATGGAGGGGTTTTGCACTTCCAAGACTTGAATCAAGATTTAATGCTTTTGTTTCTAGTTTAATACTGGGAATTATCTGGTTTGTCTGGCATATTCCTTTCTATTTCATAGCAGATTCTGGTTATGCAATTCCATTCTATATTTTTGCAGTAATGGTTATTGCCATTGGAATCATACTTACATGGTTATATAATAACACTAAAGGTAGTTTAATCATCACAATATTAGCTCATTTCTGCTTCAATTTCAGTACCTTTGCAGTGATGAATGTTTTGGGAATTAATCCATATTGGGTTTTCTACATAATAGTTGGAACTTTAGGAGTAGGATATGTTGTGTTTGTCTTTGTTCATGGTGGTTTCAAGAAATTCTCTAGAAAACCTGATGAGGAAATGCCTTTTGTTAAACTTCCAGAGAAATCTGCTGAATGATCCTAATTCATAATTTATTCATTTTTCAACAGGGGGGTTGATTTTTCTTTTCTGTTTTAATTTGTATAGTTTTATAAGTACCGAAGAACAAAAAAAAGTAGATTTCAGTCAAATAATCTAAAAGGAAAAGAAGTGTTCTTATGAAAAAGATAAGTCTCAAATTATTCAGATCGTTAAGTTTAGGTTTAATTTTGTTATCATGTTTATTTATCAATTCTATTCAAATTTCAACTCACTCCTATAATCAATTTGATAATGTTCAATCCTGTACAAATTTTGGAGCTTCATTTGGTGATTCAGTTCTTTTTGGAAATAGTGAAGATGGAGGATTAGATCACCCACTTGGACAATTTCCTTCAAGCAGTCGAATGTTCTATTATGGAGCTGTAGCTGAAAGATATGGATGTGCATTCGTCGGTTGGTATTGGGAAGAAATATCAGTTAGTATCCAAGGTGGAATGAATGATCAAGGTTTGTGTTATGATCTAACAGGCATTCCTGATACTCCTGTTAACACTCCACCTAATCCTACCTACACTATTGCTGGAAATTGGATTATGAAAGATGTTTTAAGACTTAATGCCAACGTTAGTGAAGTGATAGATTTTTTCAAGAGTACTGATTGGTCAGGTCATTGGTGGTTTCAATGGCTTTTTGCAGATGCTTCTGGAGATGTAGTTATTATTAGCCCTGGAACAGATGGAGAGTTAGTTTACACTAGAAAAGAAGCTGGAGTAGATGGTTTCCTTACACAAACAAATTTCAACAGAGCAAACAACAAGAGCGGAACATACCCCTGTTGGCGTTATGAAGCTTCAACAGAGATTTTAAGCGAGATAACAAGCGAAGAAGAGCTTACAGCAGAAAAATTCAATGAAGTACTTGATGCTGTTCATCTTAGTACAGGTTCATACACTGGTTATTCCAATGTTTTCGATCCAGTAAACAAAATGCTATATTTAACCTACATGGCTCAATTTGATGAAACAGTGTCGATTAATGTAACAGAAGAATTATCCGATACGGTTTTTAGAGCTGAACCTATAGCTGATTACTTCTCACAAGAGACAGTGAAGAACGGTTTAGATTTCTATAATAAGTTCAAAAGAAATACAATTATCCTTTATAGAATATTTCCTATTACTGCAATATTCTTGGTTCTAGGTGGAATAATTGCTGCGATCTATTTCTTAGTTAAGAAATTAAGAAAGAATAAAATTGTAGATAACAAAAGCGATACTAACTAAATCCAATCTTTAAAGAGAAGTTGATTTTTCTTTCGTTTTATATCTATCAAAAATCTTAAGAAAAGAACTTCAATCGCAGACAAGTGAATTCTGCGATAGCTCAAAGTACAAAGGAACAGGATGTTAGTTTGATTGTACTAGTTCTATCAATTGGTGCTGGTTTTTTCATGTCTACTTTTGATATCACTGCAACTTTTCTACTGCTGGATACCATTAAAGAAGATTTCATCATTCAACAGAATCAACTACTGTGGGTTACACTGACCTATCTCATGATTATACTATTTTTTACTGTTTTTTCAGGTGATCTAGGGGATTATTATGGGAGTAAAATGATCTTTCAGATTGGTGTTGGTATATTTTCTTTAGGATGCATACTCTGTTTTTTCTCAAATTCAATAGTATTCTTTATTTTTTCTAGAGTAATTCTCGCTATTGGTGTTTCTTCTATACTTTCAAATGGGACGGCAATACTTACTCATTACACTTCGAAAGGAAATAGAGGAACAGTTTTCGGTTCCATCTTTTCTTTACTAGGAATTTCAATTCTTATTGGAGGAGTATTATCCTATTTTCTAACAACAAGATTTGGATGGAACAGTATTTTTTTGATTAATATACCAATAGGAATTCTGTGCTTCTTCCTAGTACAGATCTTAATTCCAAAATTTTCAGAAATATCATTTGAAAAGAGAAAAAAAAGAGATTGGATCGTAGACATTGCTTTTGCTTTTTTCTTAACGACTTTCACCTTTAGTTTAAGTGTTGCCGTAGAATCGGAACTAAATAGAGGATTTATTTGGGCAGGAATACTGTTCTTAATTAGTTTAGGCGGAGTTGCATATTTTGTATTTGTAAGGAAAACTCGCTTAAATCCTGTTGTAGGTCGTAGAATACGTAAAAATAAAAGAATATCAAGAGGGATTATTACAGCTGCTATAGCAGCTTTTGGTGCTATAGCTTTAGTCAATCTCATTCCGTTTTATCTTCAGGAAATACTAGGTGTTGCGAATATTTTTCAAGTGTATTTGATAATGTCATGTATTCCAATCGGAATAGCATTCTCGGTGGTGATATCGGGAAGATTATCAGAATTTCTAAATGCTAGAATACTCATCTTAATCGGTTTTTCTGGGATTACAGTTTCTTTTCTAATACTTATTTCTACAATTCAAATTAACAGTCCTATATGGATTCTTATTCTTGTTTCTTCTCTGATGGGAGTATTTACTGGAACGATTTTCTCACCGAATCAGAAATCAATAATGGCAGCTTCTGCGAAAGATAAATTAGGAGTAGTTGGAGCTTTAAGCATGGTAGCGATAGTTGTAGGAATTATGCTAAGTACTGCATTTTCTTCAATAATATCTCTTCTAACAGAACGAATACTAGAGAAAAGAACAGGATTAGGAATAGAACATCCACCGAATTACTTAG
Organism: Candidatus Heimdallarchaeota archaeon; assembly: GCA_023136245.1. Classification (GTDB taxonomy): domain Archaea; phylum Asgardarchaeota; class Heimdallarchaeia; order Heimdallarchaeales; family Heimdallarchaeaceae; genus UBA460. The sequence goes on along the minus strand of JAGLRO010000083.1, from coordinate 4,773 downwards.
TTTCAATGCGAGTGATATTTGTTATCTTCTTAATTTTTGTCATTATTGGTGCTATTTATTCATTTACTAGAGGAGTTGAAAATATGGATAATAATATTAACTCAACTTCAGGAGAAAAATGATATTATTCATATTGCATATATTTGAATTCTTCCAGCTTAGATTTTTAACGCAAACTATTTACATCAGCTACGTAGCTTCACAAATGAAAATAACGACTTGCAATTATATGTTCAATCGAAGTACTTAAAAAACACTCTACTTAATTTCCTTTGTAGTTGAGGAAGATTAGAAATAAGTAATTATTTCGCTTAAATTTTTTTCAACGCCCTAAATAATTACTTAGAATCATGCCTTCAAAGAATTGATACTTGATTTTATGTTAGGTCAAAAAAGTGGTATCAATGAAATTTCAAGATTACGATATAAATAATCAAATAAAACGTTCTTTAGATGATATGGGGATTCATACTCCAACCAAAATACAGAAAATAGCGATTCCTCAACTCCTTACTGGGGGGAGAGTCCATGTTATAGCTCAAGCCAAGACAGGAACAGGAAAAACATTAGCTTTCGCCATTCCAATTACTAATCAGATAAGCCCTAAGCAACTCTCGGTTCAAGTAGTCGTATTGGTGCCAACAAGAGAATTATGTAAGCAAGTGCATAGTGTTGTTAGTAAATTAACCAAGTACAGGAAATTAAAAACTGTAGAAATTTATGGTGGAGTCTCTCTCGAAAGACAAAGAGACAAGATTAGAGCTGGAGCTCAGATTGTGATAGCTACTCCTGGAAGACTTATGGATCTTTATAGAAGAAGAGTAATTTCCTTTAGTAACGTAAGATTTGTTGTTCTGGATGAAGCTGATAGAATGCTGGATATGGGTTTCCTTCCTGATATAAAGTACATTCTGTTTACTGCAATGAAAGGCGTCTCTCCTCGTTTATTATTATTTTCAGCGACAATGCTTAAACAGATAAAGAAGATTGCACGTCAGTTTACTAGTGGTGAAAAGTTAATTGAAATAAACGTGAGTAAAGATGACATAACGGTTGCAAATTGTAAGCAGTATTATTACAAAATCAACGATAGCAAGAAGAAATATCCTACCTTTGTTTCTATACTTAAAAAGGAAAAACCTAAATCTTCGATTATTTTTGTTAATACAAGACGCTGGGGAGACAAACTAAGAAAACGCTTATCGCAGGAAAAAGGTCTCAATCTAAGATTCAACACTTTACATGGAGATAAAACTCAAAGACAAAGAGAACTTGTTTTAGCTGATTTCAGAAAAGAAAAATTTGATTGTTTGATAGCTACAAATGTTGCAGCAAGAGGTTTAGATATCCCACATGTAACACATGTCTTTAATTTTGATTTACCAAGGGAAGGGCCAGAAATTTATGTCCATAGAATAGGCAGAACTTCCCGAATGGAAAATGATGGAAAAGCAATTTCCCTTGCTGTTAAAGATAATATGAAAATGCTTCGTCGAATAGAAGATTTCATGAAGAAAACAATACAAGAAGTTGTAATGCACAGTTAGAACAAAAATACATTCAATCTAAACAAATTCAATCCACAAGTTTTTGTTAGAACAGAAAGAAGAAAATTCTGATTTTCTCATTAACAAGAGCTAATGTCTTCATTCCACTATAGCTAATTTGCTGGACAATTCTTATTAATTCTTAAATATCTTTGAAACTAGCAATATGTCTAGCAATAAATATTACAAGCTGGTTTACTTCATATTAATATCAGTCCTATTTGTTTCAACACTTTATTCTCCCCTAAATTATAATGCTGATACAGCTATTTGGCCAACAGAAAGCTGGCAAACGTCCAAATTGCGAAAACAAGGAATGGATCCAAAGCTAATTGGAAATATTGAGTATCATGTTGAGGATAATGAGATCAGAGTTATCAGCATGTTAATTGTTCGAAATGGATATCTTGTCGAGGAAAACTATTTTGGTGTAGATAAAACTAATGTCTTTCACCCACTTTATTCAGTAACCAAAAGTATCACATCAACTGTTATGGGTATAGCCATTGATAAAGGATATATTGAAGGGATTCATCTTAAAGTTCTAGATTTCTTTCCGAATAGAACTTTTGAAAACACAGATGCTAGAAAACAGAATATGACTATTTACCATCTTTTAACTATGTCTGCGGGTTTGGAATGGGATGAGTGGTCCACAAGCTACGATAGTCCTTATAATGATCTAACAGTATTGAAAGTTCAATTAGATTGGGTAAAATATGTTTTAGATAAACCAATGGCTTATGAACCAGGCACAACTTTCACCTATAATACGGGAGTTTCCCATCTTTTGTCTGCTATAATCCAACAAGCAACAAATAGAACAACAGTAGATTTTGCTACTGAATTTTTATTCAATCCCCTAGGGATTACTAATTTCAAATGGGATCCAGATCACCAAGGAATAACAAAAGGAGGAATTAATCTCTTTTTAACAGCTCGAGATATGGCTAAGATAGGTTATTTAATGCTAAATAATGGTACTTGGGATGATCAACAAATCGTATCTGAAGAATGGGTTCAAGATGCAACTACAAAACAAGCTCCATCCTATAGTTATTCTTGGGATTATGGGTATCAATGGTGGATTGGGAGGTCTTTAACCAGTGAATATTATTATGCGAATGGTTGGGCAGGTCAGCGAATATTTGTTGTTCAGGATAAGAATCTGGTGGTTACTTTTACTGGTTTTGATACTAGGGATTATGGAAAAAGTATTCTTGATCGATTTATAATTCCTGCAGCTCTGGATGATAATGATCAAGTAAGGATATTTACCCTGATTTTTGTGCCAATTAGTAGTATGATAGTTATCTCAGTTGCTGCAGTATTTTCTTTTAGATTCTATAAGAAGAGTAAAATGAACTAAACTATTGTGTCTATAGTTTATGATGGTTCTTTTTAGAAAGACAAAGGAGTTTGATTATTCTTTCTTTTTTTAGTTTCTTTTAATTACGATTCATCTCTGATTCTTTCTTGATATTATGTTTGACGGAAGATTTCTCTGGCATTCTAGATAAATAAAGAATACCCTTGATATAAACCTCCCTAAATGATAAACATGTAAAATTAGTTTGGTTCTCTTCTATTTGCAAATTGCAACATCTACATTTTTAAATGTGATTTGTATACAGTATCTGTGACATCTGAAAAACGATTTGATCGTCAAGAATTACTCAAAAAAATCTACGAATTTTTTGGTGATTCGGAATTTGGTCTTGAGCATTTAAACGGTGAAATGTATATTTTCCTTAATTCTTTTCTGGTGGAAAATGTCTTGTTTGCTCAAGAACTAGACATCTATATTCCTTATGAAGATGTTTTCTTTGGGAAGAAAATCAATAAAAAATCTTACTTAAGAGAAAATATAGTTTTTGAGCAGTACATTGAGCTCTATCATGATAAGGAAGAAAATTTCTCCACCATGAAAGTTAATTCAAACACTGCTGAGAGCGTAGAGGAAGCTTTTCAAAGTATGAAAGACAATTGCAATAAAATTCAGATTCTTCTGAATGAGATTCCTAGTTATTATTCCGGAGATGTAAAATATACATATCAAGATAGGAGATTTAAAGAGGAATTTCTTAAAAGAAGTGCATTTCAATCTAAACCTTCTGAACCTAAAATTGCGGAGAATCCTGAAAGCTTAGGCTACTTTGTTGAAGGTATCACTTTAGTTACAGATCAATTAAGAAACAAAGAGGAATTGAAGTGTGTACAATTGGACGATGAGTTTCTAGATGTTCTGAAAAGTTTCAAAGAATTTACACATAATTTCTAAGTACAAAAAGTAATAAACTGTAGAAAAAGATGGAGGAAATCTCCTCGTTATTTATGTAAAGGTTGTATTGGAGAAAAATAAGTAAGTATTCCTTTCTCAACCATAATCTTTCCATCTTTAATAACATGGGAGAAGTTTTTAGGATTCGTAATTACTGAAATGTCTTCAATTGGATTCTTTTCACAGATTACAATATCAGCTAGTTTACCCTTTTCAATTGATCCAATATCCTCATCCATCCAAATAGCCTTTGCACCTTCCAGAGTTGCAGCTTGTAAAGCTTGAGTTGGTGTCATTCCAACGTCATCCACCATCAATTTGACTTCATATCCTGTGTTACCATGAAAATTACCTGGTGTTCCAGCATCTGTTCCAATTGCAATCTTAACACCTTTCTCGAAAGCTAACTTATGACTTTCTTTCATTTTTTTGTCTACTTCAACAGTTTTCTTTTGAATTTCAGGAGGCATTAGATTCATTAGTGTTGGACTAACTAAGCTCATTGCAGCTATCTGAGTAGGTATGAGATAAGTGCCATTCTTAACCATTAAATCCGCAGCTTCTTCAGTCATATAACTTCCATGTTCTATCGTATCAAGCTTGGCATTAGTAGCTGCTAAAATTCCTTCTGTTCCATGCGCATGACAAGCAGTGTGCATACCAAGTCGGTGAGCTTCTTCTCTCATTGCAACTAGTTCTTCATGTGTCCACAAACTGAAACTAACTTTCGATTCCATACCGTGAAGTACACCTCCAGTTGTTGCAGTTTTAATGAAATCAGCTCCTTCATTTTTCTGGTCTCTTACTGCGTGTTTAACATTATCAACACCAGCTTTTACTTGCTCATGTTTTCTACTAAAGTCAATAAGAGCTCTTGGACCAACATCCTCTTGATTTCCCCATTGCCATATCCCTGTCTCTGAAACTACTAATCGAGGGCCTGCG
>JAGLRO010000082.1 GCA_023136245.1 Candidatus Heimdallarchaeota archaeon | reverse complement strand
GTAGGATCTGGCCATGTATGAATAGAAACAGAATCGATTAATAATTCACCAGAAGTATATGTATTTATGGCAAAGGATACTTGGAAATTAAATGTTCCCTCAGCAATACCTCCTGGTTTAGGTGAGACAAGTGCAACTGGTTGAGCAAATCCAGTAGGGGTTTCTCCATTTGCCCAATCATGGTCAAATATTGCTTTGAAATAAGAAGCTACATTTGCACTCTTTACAATTGCTCCTGCTTCTCTATTATTCTCAACTGAGTTATTAGACCAATTTATACTTGATACTTGAACAAACTCATTATCGACTGAAACATATTTGTTATGATCATGTCCAAGACCTTTGAAGAATTTAACTTGTGCTCCATTGTTAATTAGAACCTCTGTAACATTTTCATTAGCTGAACTAGGTTCAGGTATTATTACTCTAATAGCAACTCCTCTTAATGCAGCATCCAAAACTTCATCCAATAGATCACAATTAAGTTTGATATATTGAAGTTCTAGATCGATTGAAGTTGTCGCATTTTGGATGAGACTAGAGAGGAGCTCAAAGCTATTGTCAGGAGCAAAAATGGGTGTTACTTCAGCATATTCCACAAATGAAGACGGAGTAGCAATAGGTGAATAGGAGCCACCTGTTTCATTTGCTTGAAGTACACCTCCGTGACTTGAAGGAGTATAGAGTGTTGCAATTAATCCATCATCAAAGAAAACATTTTCAAAGTAAGTAGCTATACTTGCATCATTAAAAATGAGACCCATTTCTCTATTTGTATAAGAAGTAGAATCTTGTGGTATACTAGAAGGTGCCCAGTTCCCTGAGTAAACATATGCAATTTGACTATCAACTATCCAGAATTTAGCATGAGTGAAAACAAATGCTGTTCCACTAGTCCAATAAACATCAATACCTTCGTTATCCAAACGCCAAGCAGCTTCTTCAGTATATGCATCTTCAAAACTATTAACTCGATCATCTGAAAGTTGAACAATTACAGTGACACCTCTATTATGAGCATTAATTAATGCATTAACCAAAGGTTCACTTGAGAGAGTATAGACTTCCAAATAGAATGAAGTTTGTGCATTCCTGATAGATCCTAGAACTATTTCATATGCTGAATCAGGTCCTGCAAATGTAGTAATGTTTGTAACTCCAGTAAATGTAGTAGTTGTTAGAGCATCAAATGCTGGTTGCTTTAAATTTTGATTTGAAGAATTCCCAGCAGAAGATAATGTTGAAAAATTAAAAGCTAAAGTAGAAAAAACCAGTATAAAGAAAATTGAAGAACTAAATATTTTTTTTATATTCATGTTTATACATACTTTTTTTGCTTAATAAATATCTATCGCCCAAACAAAATAATGTGAAAGAAATTATCTTACAATATCTTTTCAAGTATTTTAAACGCTTTAGCTACATCTAAAGGAGCTGAAGGTCTAGTTGCAGAAGCTTTCAAGAATCTAAAGTATTGTTTGATTTCTCTTTCACTTATTCCTAATAAAATAAGAACATCTTCTTTGGTTAATTCAAAGATATTCGGGATTAATATAAGTTCAGATGCAAATTCCAAAGGTGTCATTTTTTCAATAATAGTCTTAATAGGTTCTCCCCAAAATTGTTTTAGAAAATTAATGTCATTATTGTCCACTCCCCAAGCATAAATGAGATGTTTTTGTTCTTTGAATTTTTCAGCAATCTTAAATCTTGATTTAACAAAAATAAAATGTCCTTCTCCTGTATCTTGTTGTTTTACAGCTGTTCCATAATGTTCTGCAATTTTCTGTAATTGTGAAAGAATCTCTTGTTTATCTGTAGGTTCAAAAATAACTTTCATAATCCTTAATAATCAAAATATAATAAAATAGTTTCTACGTTCTTGGAGTCTTTGGAATTCTACGCATGATGATAATCGAAGAATTGTTTTATTTTCCTGAATATTTCTTTCTTCTCAGGTTGTAAAATGTACAAGTTCTGTTTCAACCAGATTGGTAAGTGTTTCTTATAGTAATACCTAGCAAATCTATAATCCAGGAGAATAATCGCTGCAAAATCTTCTTGACTTCTGATAGGTCTGCCTGCTGCTTGTGCTGCCCGTGTTAAAGCAGGTATATTGTATCCATATTCCCTTCCTTTCGTTGGGAATTGATTTTCTAGATAATCAATGGATGCATTTATTGTTGGTGAAGGTCTTGCATATGGAATACCAATAACGATTACGCTATGCATTTCAGCTGCTGGATAGTCACTCCCTTCAGAAGCACGACCACCTAAAACCGAAATTAACACCCCTCCTGATTTTTTAGATTCTTTTTTGAAATCATTTATCAGTTTATCAGTATCAAGGGATGACATGCCTTGATGAGCTACAAACAATGGTTTTGAAATTGTACGCTCTATGCCTGTCTTCAAAATGCTTTCCATCACAGAATAACTAGCACAAAAAACACCCGTATTCTTAGGGGTTGCTTCTACAACTGATTCAATAATTTCTCTCATCATCAAATAGTTTGCAGGAATTCTATCTTCTAGTTTTGAAGAAATTTTATCAACTACAATAGTTATACTGCTTTCTTTGTTATAGGGTGAGGGTAAAATTAAGCTATTTGTATGCTTTAGATTCAACCCTATGAGGGATACGTATGCATCTATTGGATTTAAAGTTCCTGAAGTGGAAACTGAGAAATTAACATCTGAAAAAACCTTCTTTGTAATAGTTCTAGGATCTAAAGAAAGTGATATTATTTTCGAGATTGGATTGCCAGTTCTGGATTCAGATTTTGTTACAAAATGTGCATAATCTTTTCTGCTTTTAGTTTCGAGAAGCTGTGAAAGGAAATTAGCTACTGAAGATGTATAAGACATAGGTGCTTTGTTTTTGCTAATTTGATCCTTCTTAACAAAATCACCTAATCTATTAAGGTTACTGATGAAATCTTCATCGATGCTACATCGAGATCTTTTTTCAACATTATATAAGAAAATTTCAGGATCAATGACGACTTCTTCATCAAATACTAGATCTTTGGTTTCTTGGACTAAAACACTAGAAAGAGCTTCTAAAAGATCATAAATTTCTCCTGTTTTATGTTTTAATGCTTCAGACTGTGACCCTTCAATAGAGAAATTCGATAATGATTTACTACTGATATCTACTGCAGTAGAAGGAAGATTATGAGCTTCATCAACTATTAATAAAATATCAGAAAGATTTTTTTGCATATTCATTAGAAATGATTCTCTTATAAAGGGATTGAAAATATGTTGATAACTTACTGCAATAACTTTTACTTCAGAAAGAAGTCTTTTTGAGATTTCATATGGGCAAATTTCTATCGCTCTTCCTTTGTTTAATATCTCAAGACTATCAAGAACTTGTTTTCGAGTTGTAGTTTTTATCTGGTTCATCTTCTTCTTGTCAGAAATATTGTTAAAGTACTTGCATTTCCCCTCTTTTTTCAGATATCTACAAATATCCGCTGCATTCCCTGCATCAATTGCAAATTTTTGTACTATAGTATTAAGACATAATTCCTTTCTTCCTCTCAAAGCAATTCCTGAAACAGAAGATAATTGATTTACCATTTTTAGTTCTGTAATCACTCTGCTCATTTGTTGGTGCGTTCTGCAACAATAAACGATTGTTTTTTTATGCTTTATACCAAAAGGTAATGTTGCAGAAAGTACGGCAATAGTTTTTCCAACACCATTAGCTGCTTCTACAATGATATGTGATTTCTGTTCAATACATTCCAGAATTTTGTCAATAATCTGTTTCTGTAAAGGACGTATTTTTAAATAAGGGAAAAAGTCCTGCCAAGGCTCTTTAATTTTTTCTTTTATCTTATCAATTTCATTCTCTTCTATTAACTTATGAGAAGGTGTTTCGACTGGAAATTCACTATTTGCAACATCTGCTCCACATTTAGGACATTGATGATTACCTTTCTGAGATGAAAGGATTTTTCCACATACTGAACAGAATACTACTCCCTCAATATTTTGTGAAATTCTGTCTTCATTAGTGTTCTTCATAAGTTCTTTTCATCCTTTTAAATTATATATTAAAAGTTTTGTAAGAGAGTGAATCGAAAGAAAAAAAAAGTGTTAATCGAATGAACAGTGATATGGTTCTTTTGTCATTCTAAATGGATTAGTTTATTAATGTCTCATCGAATAAGTGTAGATAATTGCTATCAAATCAGACCACCAATCCGGAGCTTTCTCGCAAGCTTTAAATACAACAGAAGAGCTAGATATAGTTCAACGGGACATAGCTCTGAGAAAGAATAAAAACTCTGGTTATAAAACTCTGTGTTTGGTAACGAAAAAAGGGGAAATTGGTCTGGTTCAAGGTACGCTTAATGACCCAAGAAAATAAAAGAATAGATAAATTGTTGGAAAATGTGACCCTCCTATTGGAGACTCTCGTTTCTGAAGCTATTCATTCTACAAATAAAATATACGCCTGTTATCCTCCAGGTGAAATGGGGTCGAGCTTGTTCGAATTTAAAGATGATAATTTCATAGATGATTTTATTTACAATTTTGAAACAATTAAAGAAGTTTTAGAGAATAATCTCCTAGTACTACCTTACGAAAGAACTGATGAAATTTTAATGCTTGGAAATCTTTTATTGGAAGTTAAAGAATATGATTTAGCAGTTGAGATTTACGATAATCTACTCAAATTCAGTCCGGATAATAGATTTGCATGGGCTAATCTGATGTCCATCTATATTCAAAGATCCTTGAATGAAAAAGCAATGGATTGCTACATTCATCTACCTCCAGATTTTATAGAACACGCAGCAAATGAAAAGAAAAATCCCAAAGCAGATTCTTACAGAATTCTAAATATTTCCTCAGCTTATCCATTACATTCTCCTTTGCGTTCATTGGGTAGCCGAGCTCAAGATTCAAAAGAATTAAAACAACAATATGAACAAGAATTGAGAGAACTCTATTCTTTGAAAGAGTTTGTTAAAGGGCAGAAAGCATTGGATGAAGAGAATTACGATGAAGCTTTTATTCTTCTCTCTAGTATATCTTCAAAACAACCTGATAGTCATCTCCTTTATTTTTTCACAGGGAGAGCTGCTTTAGAAGGAAAACACTATTTGATAGCAGAAGAGAATTTCAAGAAAGCTATACAGATCAAAAACGATATTCCTGAATATTGGCATGAACTTGCTGAAAGTTTCTTTGCTCAACATAAAAACGATCAAGCAATTAAAGCTATCAAAACAGCTTTAGCCTTTGATCCAACCTATCAGGAATGTTGGGATCTAGCTGGTAGAATGATAAATACAATTGATTCTCAAGGTGAATATGAATATTTTGTAAAACAAATTCAATTGATGCCTTCAGCAGAAGCTATATTAAAATTCATAGAAGGAATCATTAATCGAAAGCGATATGAGAATGCTTTAGAAATCCTTCAGATTGGAGTGTCGAAGTTTCCAGATGACACAAGAATACTTGAAAATTTAGCTCTTGTTTATGAGAGAATGGGAAGATTCGATGATGCTATCACGATTTATGAAGAACTTCTATTGGCAGGTAAATCAGTACAGAAATATTTACAAAAAATAACTTCAATTCTTACTGTATTGCATGATGATAAAAGATTAGTAAGAATACTAAAAATGGTTTCTTCTTCTTTACCTTGGGACGAAACAACATTATGGAATAAGATTGGGGACCTGTTGATGAGAGCTAAGGATTATCTGGGGGCTAGTGAAGCATTTAGAAAAGTTATCTCATTTGATGCAGATGATCCTACAATACAGTTCAACTTAGGATTGGCTTATCAAGAGCTAAGATTGTTTAAGAAAGCAGAAGAGACATACAGAAAAACCCTAGAATTAAATCCTTCAGATCATGCAGCTTTGAACAATCTTGGGAATGTACTAAAGGAACTTAAAAGATATGATGAATCAATAGAATCGTATCAGCAAGCAATTGAAATCGAACCTAAAAAAGCGATATCTTGGGCAAATCTTGGAATATTATATGAAGAACTAAAGTTAAGAAATGAAGCAAAAGAATGTTTCCAAAAAGCAAAGGATATTGCACTCCAAAATAAAGATTATAAATCAGCTGCTAGATTCGAGGAATGGGAAAATTCAATATAATCAACTAATCAGTGAAAACAATGGTTTTGGGTGATAATAAATTCTCATTGAATTGGAGAGAGGCACAAAAATCTATTGCTGATTTTCTATCAAAAAACAGTTTTTTAGTTTGGGAAGAAAAGGGTATGAATGGTAAAAGAGTTGATATTCTTGCCAAAAGGGAGTTAAATAACAAGGTATTCTACTTAATTTTTGAAGTAAAACACTACAACAATGTAACAGCCAGTGCTGAAGATAAATTCAGACTGCAACTTGAAGAATATTTGAAAGTATTGATAATGAGGGAGACAGATCGAAAAAAGAAAAAACAGATACTTGAAAATAATATTTTTATTGGCTATCTTGTTTTATCAAAAGACTATGGAATTTATCGTAATAGGCGAAAAAACTGGAGAAAGAAAAGACTTTTTGAAGAAGATAAAGAGATGGAATTGATATGGAAAAGAAATGTATATCTCTTCTGTTCATCTCAAGAAAATATCCAATCAAATCTAGAATCTGTTGGCTTACAGTTTTATTCACAGTCAAAAATATCTGATTTTTTTGAAAAGAAGCAATAATAATAAAAATCCTAGTGTTAGTAGTATAAATATAAATGAGCTCTGACATGCATCAATACAAGGATAATTTGTATTCTTTTCATATCATTGAAGAAGGTGTTAGTGTTCATAACGAAAAATTCACGGATTTCTTGAATATAGATGACATTCTGGTTTTTGGATTTATTTCTGCTTTATACAATTATACTTACTCAATTGGTAAGGAAGAAGTAAAGTCAATAGATTTTGGTTCTGGCAAGTTTCTCTTTGAACCTCTTCATGATGGAAGATTGCTCGTAGTGATAACGAAAGAATCTTTAGCTAAGGAAAAAGAAAATCGTCTATTGAAGAGTATTAAAATGAGTTATGAGATTCAAACACAAAATAAAGCTATAGAAGATATTGAATCTTTACTCGATATTAAAGAAAAGTTCATTCCTTTGGATTTGGTTGCTGAGATACGTAAAAAAGGACAAAAAGGACAAAACAAATCAAACATTTTTGTAGAAGATGATCTAGTTGTTTTTCCCACAATCTCAATTCCAGATGTGAAAGTTGAAGATTTTTATATTGAGAGTTTAATGAATGAAGAAATTCTCACATCAAAAGCAAAAATCCAAATTAGAAAAACGCTTAGTAATTTTTTCTTGGGATATAAACAACTTCTTGCTAGTTTGTTTGTTATAGTGAAAAACGAACTGCTAACTTCATTTATTTTCAGTAGAAAGAGGATTGATGAGATTTTTCCGTTGATTCAATATGTCCTTGCCAACCCTTCAATATCAGAATCAGAACTTGAAAAGGAAACCTATCAGATTCAGCAAATGAATTTTGAAAATCAGAAAATCTGGATTTCCACACATGCTTCTGATAAATATGCTGCAAGAGTTATTTTCTTTAGTCTCTCTAAGGATGAATTACTTTCAATGCAACGACATTTAACTAGAATAATGTATTTTATTAACAAAATCATTTAGAAAGAAATGTTATCCTTTTAAATTATAATAAAATTGATATACTATAAATAATACAAGAGACTCAAGAGTATTGGTGATTTTAATGAGCCTATCCGGACAGCAGATAGAAGAAACACTTCGTGAATTTGAATCAAATACTGAAGGTGTTGTAGGTTGTTCAATTATTTACGCAAAGGATGCATTATTATTAGCTGAATCTTCACAAAAATTTGAAAGATTGGTTATTCAATGGCTAAGCGAAAAAATGTTATCACTAGCAAAAGAATCTCTACAACAGCTTATGAAAGAGTATACACTTATGAGTGTAACAATAGAGGAAAAAGATCATCTCATATACCTAAGACCAATTGGTGATGAATATTATGCAGTGATCATCACTACCAAAGAAGAAAATAGAGGGTTGTTAGAACATAATATTAAGAAATTGTTACAAAGATTAACGCCAATGATGATAAGTTAGTAAGATGAGAGGTTGAAGACTTTGGATGTTACATCATTTAAAATTCTGGCAAGAATGGCAAGAGGAGAAGAAGGATCTAATGTTAGGTTTCACTTTTTTTCTCCAGAAATAAAAGCAGCAATTTGTTCATGTTCAACTCTTGAGGATTTATATGAATGTGTAATGAAAATCGAACCCAAAGTCATTCTAAAACATGTATGTTCTTCTGAAGAAACAGGTAAATTCTCTGTAACAAGAGATTTAGCTTTTTATATTCATTATGTATTTGGTGATGCTGAACTATCTATGAAAATAAATGCATTAGCAGAAAGATTCATGGAGGAACCTGAAAAACTAAAATTAGAACTTGGGAATCTACTATTTACTCGACTATTAAATTTTAGTGAAATCTCTCTTATACCAGATTAGAGCTAGATTATCAGAATTCATTTGAATTCCTTTTTTTTAAGGGAAGTAATGACAGTGAATATCTAGAAGTCTTAATTTTGAAATCTCGCTACCCAACTTGTAAAAGTAATGGAAGAGATATTACTGAAAAAATGTCTTTTCTTTCATGCTTAGAGACCGGAAAAACATCGTTTACACACGGTGTGAATGAGGAAGGTTACAAATGTGAAAAATTCAAGGAGACAAATAAAATTTTATTTATGAATTGATTAGGTAGAGGATGCTATTTTTTCTTTTTCCTTCGAAATAGTCTACCAACTCCCCTTTTCGTTTTCGAATAAGCACCACCTATTGCACCAGCTACCTTCTTTGTAGGTGAAACAAACACTTTTTGAGCAGTAGATTTCATTCCGATCTTTACCCCCTCTTTAATTATCATGTTAGCATAATTTTTCCAAGAATCTTCTCCACTTTTTATTCTATCAATTCTTTCAACTAGTTCTTCAAAAGGTGGTAACATCTCAAAACGGTATAAAATAGGTGACGCATATTTTTGGTAGTTCTCAGACCAAGTATAGCTTAATAAGAAGAATATCAGCATAAGTGGAATAAAGATGATAGCAAATTTATCTTTCAATCCAATTAGATAATTTACAGAGAAATCTGCAGTGAATATTTCAGCAAATAAATCTGTCTTTCCAAATATTTGTAGATAAGTAACGTGGTAACCCAATATTAATCCCATGATACTCATTAAAACTCCAAGCGGACCTATTGCTCTAGGAATATCTAACAATGCCCATTTCTCATCTTCTTCAATCACAACTTCTGCCTTCCTTTTTCTTCTCCTTTTCTTTTTCTTTGAGACGTCTTCTTCTTGAATTTCTGTTAAATCAACAGCTCCCTTTTCAATTTTCTTTATTTTCTTTCCATAGTTTGAAACTGTATAGAATATAAAGAAAAGAGCAGCTAGAATGCTCCCCCAATTATCGTTTGGGGGGCTACCTCTTATTGTATAAATCGTTAATTTCCAAAGAGTAAAAGAAGCAAATATGTAGAAGAATGCTAAAATTGTGTAGAATACATCATCTCTTTTTCCAAGAGAGAAAACAATCACATTGACTATTACAATTGCAACTATAGCGAAAGCTGCGGCTATGACTAGAAAATAGTCAAGTTGGACTATTCCAGCGTAGATCAAATATCCGCTCATTGCAGAATTTACCAAAGATAAAAGGAATACAACTCCACTAAAAAGAATAGTTCCCTCTTCTGCTTGTTTACCAAGAAACATTACGCTTCCAAGTACTTTATTCCCCCAAAAATTACGTGATAAAGAAAAGGTGAGAAAAACTGAAACAATAATCCAAACTAGATAACAAATACCAGCAATGTATGGTGAAATATCAAATGTGGAAATCTTTGGAAGGTAATAAACTAAAACAGATCCTCCAGCAGCAACTAGAAATGCTGGACCTACCCAAAATTTTAGTGGATATCTTGAAAAAAATAAACCGAAGATCAAGTAGGTTACAGCAACTGAAAGCTCTACACTAATAAAAATTCCGCCAATATTTAACGAAGTTAGTTCTTTCTCAATTAAATAAAAAATGGTAGAAGTAACAGAGATTAAAATGAATGCAATTGTATAGAAAATATATTTCTTACTAAACAATACTTTAAGACCACTAGTAAAGATATTCTTCACATATTTGTAGATCGCTTTCTCAACGTATGACATGCATTAAATTAGGTTGAAGTAGATTAAAAGATTTTGCTAAAATGATGTTTTACTTGTCTTTCAAAGATAATCGATGGATATATGAATTGTTTTTTAAATCTGATTTTGAGACTTATAAATATGTCAAAGAATCCTTTCCATGGAATCAAGGCATTTTTATTTGACGGTGATGGTGTCTTATACAAAGAAGATAAACCTCTCCCTGGATCAATTGAGTTTTTACAACTACTTCAGAAGAAGGAGAAACAGATTTTTATTTTAACTAATAACAGTACAAAAACAAGAGAAGAATTTCAAAAGAAATTATCTACTATTGGTATTGAAATCTCTCTGAAAAACATTTTAAGTTCTTCATATTTGACTGCAATGTATTTATCAGAAGAAACTCCTGGTGCAAGCATATATGCTATTGGTGAAGAAGGATTGAAAAAGGAATTGCGATCCTTTGGTCTAGATGTAATAAACTCATGGCAGGAGAACAACTCTGAAGATATTTTTGAATTTAATCTATCTGAAATAGATTATGTTGTAACTGGTATGGATAGGGATTTGACTTATGTTAAACTTGCAAGAACAATGAATATTCTAAAAAATAAGAAGACTAAATTCATTGCCACAAATTCTGATATGACATTTCCTACAGAGCAAGGACTCATTCCTGGAGGAGGAGCTATGATTACCATTATTGAGCAGCTAACAAATAGAAAAATAGAAAAAATTATTGGAAAACCAAATCCCTTGATGTATCAAACAGCAGTAACATTATCAAAGACTTCAAAAGATTACATAATGATGTTTGGTGATAGACTAGAAACTGACATTGTTGGTGCTAATAAACTTGGTATCAAAACATGTTTAGTGTTAACAGGTGTAACATCTATACAAGATTTAGAAGGTTTGACAGAAGAAAAAAGCCCTGACATAATAATGAATGATCTTAGGGATGCAATTGAAGCTATGACAAAAGACTGAACTATAAGATGTAAGTTCTAAAAGAAATAACTGCTCAAAAACATCTCCTTAACTTTTTATATTTGAATTTCAAAACTTGTAATGTGATTAAACTAAGTCATAAACATCAATTCCTTCTATGTTTCTTCCTAGTAACTTTCTGTTTTTTCTCATATTCATCATTTGCAAAAAGTATCAATTATCAGCAACTTAGCAACAATAATAAAAGTAATTTAAAAACAGAAATTATAAGAGAAAAGAGTTTTCAAAAGATTCTCAATGGAGCTAGTCTAGGTTCAGAATTTAGGATTTTAGTAAAACTCTCCAAACAAACATACCTAAGAACTCTGAAGAATTATGGAAAAGACATTCATGAATTCAATGTTTACCCAGGAATCGCTATTACTCTCTCCAAAGCAGAAATTATGAATCAGATACAAAACAATGTTTTTACTGAAATTTGGAGAAATTCGGAAATAACTACTCTCTCCAATGATCAGCAGGTTGAATCATTAAATCTTACTCAAAATACTTTGGATTTTAATGAAAAAGTCGAAACCTCAGATTTGTGGAACAAAGGAATATATGGTTCAGATATAACAGTTGCGATTTTAGATACAGGAATAGATTTGGATAATCCTGCTCTAAATCGTACAATGGAAAATGAAGTAAGAATTATTGGTGCTTGGAATTTTGTTCAGCATACATTTGATGTTGATGATGATAATGGTCATGGAACAGAAATTGCTGGGATTATAGGTAGTAGTGGTTTACATGGTTATATGCAAGGAGTAGCTCCGAATTGTAAATTCTTGATCGGAAAAATTCTATCTAATACTGCATCAGGAACAGTTGAAAATCTAATCCAGGGAATTGATTGGGCTATTGAAAATGAAGCAGATGTGATTAATCTATCAGTTGGAAAACCAGTAAATGATAAGATGTCTCCTGAGGTTGAAGCTGTAAACAATGCTGTAAAACAAGGAATCATTGTTTGCGTAGGTGTAGGTAATTCTAGAAAAACAATTGAATTTGGCTATAATGATTTTTATACTGTGCTAAGTCCTGGTATTGCCACACAGGCAATTACTGTTGGTGCAACAGATAACAACAATATTCTCTATGAGCATAGCAGTGCTGGTCCAGTTGCTGTGAATTATAATAGTACAACTAGCAGAACTATGTTTGATACAATCTCAGAAGATGATTCATGGTTGAAGCCAGATGTATTAGCACCTGGAGTTAAGCTAAATACAACATCCTATAATGGAAAGAAAACAACAATAGTAACTGGTACAAGTTACGCAACAGCAGTGGTTTCAGGTGTGTGTTCACTTCTTCTTCAAGTTTATTACGAAGCA
The DNA here is from genome assembly GCA_023136245.1 of Candidatus Heimdallarchaeota archaeon. Lineage (GTDB taxonomy): Archaea > Asgardarchaeota > Heimdallarchaeia > Heimdallarchaeales > Heimdallarchaeaceae > UBA460. The sequence goes on along the minus strand of JAGLRO010000082.1, from coordinate 1,275 downwards.
CATCCATCTATGATAAAGAATGCAATTCTTGAAACCTCTCAATCTCTTAATCTAAATCTTATTACACCATTAGATGAATCTATGAGCTATTCTGTTTCTGCTCAATATCAAGGAGCTGGATTGGTGAATGTTTCTTCAGCATTGGAATATCTATTAAATCCTTCAACTATTACATTTCAGCCTTCTAGAATTCCTTATACTCAGTATTACTATTTTCTTAACAGCGAAAAAATCCTTACTTTTCAGTTATACATCAATAAGAAAATAGATGATTTAAGCATAGAGATTGCTAATAACATTGTAGATTTAGTTACAATTTCAAATCTTCCAACTTCATTTAATATTGGACAATACGATCTCAAAATGAAATTAACAACTGAAGATGCATATCAAACTAGATACAGATCTTATATATCTGTTATAGCAGATGGTGAAGAGTTTAGATATAATATTGAGTTTCATGTTATAAGTGCTAAAGGACGAATTTTATTGGATTGTGGAGTAACTGGAGATGAGAAGTATTATTCTTTATTTGGATCATTGAAGGATATAATCGAACTTTCTCGAGCTGCTGGATTAATTCCTGAGATACAAACTAAGGATGGGCTTCTTGAACCAATAAGCACAAAGAATCTTAATGATTATGAAGTGATATCTTTGATTAATTATAATAATTCAATTTATCAAACATCATCAGATGAGGATTTGTCAGCACTTTCTGATTATTTATTACCTGATGGTAATTTCTATGGTGGTACTCTTTTACTTTTACCTTCGGCTACAAGCGACTTAAATAGCATTAATACTCTACTCTCTCCTGTTAACATATCCTATGAAATGCTACTTGAAAATAGTATAATCTTTGATTTATCAGGTTCTAGCGATATTTTAAGTACTCATCCTAATCAAATTAATGAACTTTTCATCCCCTCACCTTTCAATATTTCAACTGAAAATGAATTATATTTATCATTAAACAACAGTTTTGTTTATGCTGATTTTCGTTTAGATAATGGTTCTTTATTAATTGCAGCGAATAACATTGATATGTTTCTCAACACACCATATCTTTATTCTTCTGAAACCTCTGAATATGATGAATTGTTCCTCAGTTCTGGTTTTGGAAGTAATAATGAAATGTTGGGAAACCTTCTTTATGCTTCTTCAGTAAGAAGTCTGTTATTTGATTATGAGATAAATAAAATAGAAGTGAAATATGATGACCCAATACAAATCGAAATCAACGTTTATAATCAATATAAGACAATCAAAAAC
>JAGLRO010000081.1 GCA_023136245.1 Candidatus Heimdallarchaeota archaeon | reverse complement strand
ATATAGATGTGTTGGGTTAACCGCAGAAACAAGACCAGATCAAGTTAATCACGAGAAAATCGATTATTTAATAAATTATGGAGTTACTCGTCTTGAACTGGGTGTACAATCTGTTTTTGATGATATTCTTGAAAAAATGAACAGAGGACATGGCTCAAAAGAAACAATTGAAGCATTTCAGTTTGCCAAAGATTCAGGATTAAAAATTACCGCACATATGATGCCTGGATTACCTGGCTCTTCCTTTGAGAAAGATATTGAATCATTTCATGTTCTCTTTAACGATTCTAGATACAAACCTGATGATATCAAGATTTATCCTACTATGGTGATCCCTGGAACCAAGCTTTATGATGATTTTAAAGCTAATAAGTATGAAGCATTAACAAATGAAAAAACCGTGGAACTAATTGCAAAAGTTAAGGAATTCGTACCACCTTATGTGCGAATTAAACGGGTTCTAAGAGATATTCCTGCGCATCAAATAGCAGCTGGTCCAAATAAAAGTGACTTAAGATTAGATGTCCAGAGATTATTAAAGAAGGAGGGTAAAAAATGCAGATGTATAAGGTGCAGAGAAATAGGACACTTCTTATACAAAGATATGGGGCAAGTTGATTCCTCATCAATCCATTATGTACATCGAAACTTTGTAGCAAACAACGGAATCGATCATTTTCTTTCATATGAAGATATAATAAATGATGTTCTTGTTGGTTTCCTTAGATTAAGGGAAATTAGTGATGAAGTAATCAGATCTGAATTTAAAGACGTATCAACCCTAGTTGTGAGAGAATTGCATGTATATGGGGAGTCACTAGCGATTCATTCTACTACAAAACATTCTTTACAATGGCAACATCGGGGATATGGAAAATTACTTCTTTCTTCAGCTGAGGAAATTGGAGTTGAGAAGGGATATGAAAAGATTTCTGTTATTTCAGGGATAGGCGTAAGAGAATATTATAGAAATCAAGGCTATTATCTAGATGGTCCTTATATGTCTAAATCCTTGTAAAATATTTGTTTAAAAAGCTAAACTTATATTCATTTATGTTGGTTTCCATCTGAAAACATTCCGGTGTTCAAAATGTCACAAAAAAGTCGAATTGGCATTCTAAATGAAGTAGAGAAGTTTCTACAGAATACTGGATATGGTATTGCGAAATTATCTCCAGGTAGTAATGCTTGCTTTGATATTATTGCCAAAAGAAGAGACCAACTAATAATCATAAAAATTGAACCATATGTAGATAATTTTAATCGAGACAATTCATTTGAATTGAAAAATATAGCTAGCTTTCTTAATGCATCTCCTATTATTATAGGTGAAAAAGGGAGAAGATTCAGTCAAATAGAAGATGGTTTAGTACTACTTAGATATGGTATTCCTGTTATAAGTACAGAAACATTTTCCAATCTCATTGCAAATGGTGTACCTCCCATAGTATACTGTAGTAGAGGAGGGTATTTCGTTCAAATAAACAGAAAGGTACTCAGACAAGCTAGAATTGAAAGAGATCTCAGCTATGCAGATCTTGCTCATTTAGTAGGAGTATCTCGTAGAACGATCTATGAATATGAACATTCAATTAATCCACCTCCTGAAACAACAGCAAGACTAGAGGAAATTCTAGATGTTCCAATAGCTCAAGGAATCCGAATTTTTGACATTGAAATTGAAAAAGAATCAAAACCTCAATATTCAGTAAACAGTATGTCATCATTTAAAGAAGAAATATCCTCAATTCTACAAGATTTAGGATTTCTTTCGCAATTTTGGACCAGGCTTTCACCCTTTGATGCTTTTGGGGAACATAAAAGTCAAGATATGCACAGTGGTCTTAATGTTCTTGTTTGCGTTGATGAAGATCAAAATAAAAATCTCTTCAAGCGTATTTCTTTAACACAAGATATTGCATCTCTAACAAAAAGAAGGGCAATTATGATTGTAGAGGATGATCAAGAACATCCAGCTACTCAATCCATTCCAACTTTTACTCTTGAGGAACTAAATCAGATGAAAAAAGCATTTGATTTGGTGAAAAGATGGGTGAAGAAGTATTCTGATTTGAAGGATAATTAGTCTAAATTCATACTTTAATCCTATGGCATTTGTCCTACTACCATTACATGGTCTTTTTCATATGATTCTAAATCGATTGTTTCCCTTATTATCAATCCCTTAGATTTTAACTCTTCTTTAACCTCTCTGAAAATAATTTTTGGATCCTTCGTAACATCAATACTTCTTGCTTTTATTGCTAGAAAGAAGTATCCTCCACTCTTTAGATAAGACTGAACATTTACATTTAATATTTCAGCTTGATTTGGTTGTGCTACATCCTCATAGACAATATCAACATTGGAAACTAAGAAACTGTATTCTTCTGGAAATCGAGCATCTGCATGAATAGGAGTAATATTAGTTCTTCTTTCAGAAACTGAGATTAAATCACGAATAGACCGAGAGGAAAATTCTACTGCATAGATTACACCATTTTTCCCTATAATGTCTGAGACATGAGAAACAGTGGTACCTGAAGCTGCTCCTAAGTATAAAATCTTGCTACCTTCTGAAAAAGGAAAACTCTTCATTTTTTTACGAATTGCTGCTGCTAGCTTACTTTTGTATGGGTCAAAGGTTCTATATTCCTTTCCTTTTATTTTTACTAATCTTTCTGTATAAACTTTCCTTCCTGGGTCTGAATTTAAGGTAGCTAAACGGATATTACCATCTTTAGTTTTTAACCAAAAAAGGTTGCGAAATTCATGGTTTTGAATTTCTGACAGTAAACTCACCTTCTTCGTTTGTAGGATTTTTTGTTACCTTTTGATCTCCTAAATTCCGGTTTCCTATCTCTTCTAGGAGGAAATTGTTGATATCGATCTATAGGGGGTTTTTTACCTTCTGGTGGTTCACTATACTTTTCTTTAATTTCTACAATTTTATTATTGACATCAGCTTTCAACTGATCTCCTATAAACTCACCTCTAAAGGCATCAACACGTACAGCTATTGTAAGTCTTCCAGCTATAGCCCTCGCGATATTACCTCTTTGCCACCAAGGACAACTATGCAATTCAGGCATTTGAAAGATTATTCCGTGTTTTGGTGGTTTAGCTCCAGTTTTTAAAGCTCTAAACAATGCTTTTTCTGCACCAAGTAATTGAACTGTACTTGCAGGTTTCATTGCAAGCTCTCGTAAACCACCAGCTAAAGCTATCATTCTTGCAGCAATTGCTGAACCAACAACAGCTTGCATATTTGGAGCTATTTTTCCAATTTCTCTTTCGATGTATGCTTCAAGTTTATCTCTTTCCTCAAACAGGTCTACGGTATTCTGTGCTACATCCCTAAGTGGTACGAGATCAATCTGTTCAAATTTAGCGCCCATTGAAGATTTTGCTAACTGGACTATATGTTTACTTTTCTCATTCGAGAAACCAAAACTCTTCATGCTATCTTCAGTAAAATTATCTCTTATTCCAACATTAGTTATTATTTTACATAATGTAGGGTTGCTTTGTACTTCTTTGATAATCTCAGGAAAGTGAACACCATACCATTCTCGAATACGTGAAGCGAAAAGATTGGTTGTTTTATCAATATCATCCATCGACAAAATTCCATGAACAACGTTTTTGTCAATTCGTTCAGAACTATCAGTAACTCTCTTTTTAGAAAGAATAATGCTTACATCTTTAACAAGTTGATTATATTCAATTTCAGATGTAATATAACCTTTTTCAATGAGTAATTGTGGTAATCTTTCAACAAATTCTTGGTAAAATGAAGATTTAGCATTGAGTTCACATTTCTTACCTAAGTTTTTTGCAAAATCCATTACTTCTAAACTATTGGTTTCGATTTCATCAGTTAGAATTTCTTTGAATATTTTTTCCAATTCCTCAGATTTGTTGTTTTGAGATAGATTATGGATTTTTGTTGCTATCACTTCAGTTTCTTTTGGATATGATTCAAACAGGATTAAAATGGCATCCTTGTCGAATACGAAAAATCCAGTTACAGTTGAATATATTTTAATTGTCATATCTCTGTCAAAAGATAAGAAAAATAAGAGATAAAAAAGATTTTGATGTTTAATTCAAAATCTCTTAATCATTATACTGAAACAATATGTTCTAATCTTTGTCTATTGATTAGATCCTTCAACATGATTTCCATTTCTGGATTGATACCTATTAATGATGATCTCATGTCTTCGAAATTTGCTCTATTAACTAAGATTGCTCTATCTAGGAGTTGACGAACTGTATATCTAACAGCTCTTGGTTTTGTTTGTTTTAAACTTTCAATAATCTCCTTTTGGGTCAGTGCTCCCTTGGTTTCTAGTAAACCCAATACATCCATTGAACCTTTTGGTAATCTTTCACGTTTCATTCTTGGCACTTTCTTTGATGTTTTTTGTATGTGCTATAATTTTGCACACGCTATGTGTATTTACATTGCACACGGACGTATATAAACCTTTTCTGTGTGGCAAAGTGCACACTGGTGAAAAGTTTCCACACATACTTAAGAAGAAGAGAAGATGTTCTGAAACATCATTCTACGCCATTTCTTTCATAAATCTTGGTCGAATAAGTGGTATGAGTACAATTGCAATTATGATGAAAATAGCTATTCCTGAAGAGATATTTTTGATGAGCGCTAGTTCATCCCAAAGCGCAACATCACAGAAAACATCAATTCGACCGTCAGTTGGTGTATGATCTTCAAGCTTCAAAGGAATGTATATTGAATGCCACCCATATTGATCAAACGATAAGATTATCTCATATCTGACCAAATCCTGTTCTGGTGTTTGCCTTATGTTAAGTCCATTTTTTTCAAATACGATGTTTTTGATAGTGTGATTTGCATAAATGATCGCTCCATTGAGTGTATCATTCCCAAGATACGGAGCTCCATCTTCTTTTAGGATATCAAAGCTAATCTTAATTTGTTCTCTTATTAAAATTCTCTCCGGAAGCCAGTCGATAGTGATTTGAGGTCTATGTTTCGAAATTAGCCAATCAAATGTGTCATTAACCAGTTGACTATTCTTCAAATCAATAGCAAAAAGACTCTTAAAACTGCTATCCAATCCTATCATTTGAGGAGTAGATTCATATCTATCTTTGAGAAGGCCCAAGTCTGTGAAAGGATAACTTGAGCCAAAAATCATGACTCTTCCTTGGCCGATTTCTGTTGAGATAACTCCATTAAAATTATATTCAGTGTCACCGATAGCTGTTGTAAATGTTGCTAATACTTTGTTGTATACGTTAGTTGAACTGCTATTGAATGTAACAGGCCATCCCCAGAAGAAGAAAGAATCGGTATCTAACATTTCTGCTTGAGAAGTAATTGTAGCTTCGTATGGTATATAATCTATTGGTACTTCATAACCAACACTTGCTTCAAAACGTTCTAGAATTTCATTACAAAGTATATAGTTACTTGATAAAATCGGATCCGTTATTGCATCACTTGCATCACTAAATCTTATGCTATTTATCATAAAAAGTAATGATCCTCCTCCTTGAACGAAATTATAAACTGTATCATAATATCCAGTAGATGGATTTATCTCAGGATCAGCGATGATTAATATATTAGTTTCATTTAGATCACTAGCTTGCAGCTCATTTTCTCTATTAAAACTTAAATGATAGCCTCTATCCTTTAGTCTTCTTGCTAGATACTGATAAACGCCATAAGGAGTGGAAGAATCAAACCATCTACTTGCTGAGTCATTATCCAAAGATACATCGAACAAGATTGTTCCTCCAAAATATCGGGTTTGTATTGATATTTCTAGACTACAAATCATGTTATCTAAATTGTCAAAGAGGACAACAGCATTTATTTCTCTCAAGGGGGTATTCAACGGAATTGAAATATTGAAACTAATATGATTCCACCCACGATAAACTTGAAATTGTTCAGCAATTTCTAGAAATTGCGAATCTCCAGAGATTGATGTATTAATAAGTTGATCATCAGATGAAATAATCTTAATCCTAAACTCTGTAGTTTTGCCTTCTACACACTCATAAAAGTACAAATTCTCTGGAGATATTCTTGTAGGATTTATAGTAAAAACCGTTTCATTCTGATGAGTTGAAAGGAAATTTAAAGCTTCTACTGGATTTACGAGCCCACATCCTTGATATACGATTGGATGATTCAGATCATCAGCTGTTTCAAAAATTGCTACTTCATAGTTATGAGATTTCAGATTTGGATAAGCTTGTAAAAGAAGAGCTAGGATTCCACTTACAATAGGAGCAGAAACTGATGTTCCTGAGAAATATCTGTATCCCCCATTACTGGCATCACTTCCTCCTATACTATTGCCTGGAGCAAGAATATCAATACCTGCTGAGAAGTTTTGATTCAAACCACTTGATGTATATATTGCTAAATCTTGAAGATTTTCTGTTGCACCGACAGAGATAACGTAATCCCAAATAGCAGGAGCACCTATTGAAGAGCTGTTTGGTCCATAATTTCCAGCTGAACCAACAACTATTATACCTGCTCTCCCTGCAGCATACATCAGTTCTTCCATCGGATCTCCTATTTCTGCAAAGGTTATAGACGTTAAACTTGCAGTTATTATATCAGAATGCAAATCAATAGCTAAGGCAAAACCATCTATTAACCATTCATCTTCTCCATAACCTGTTGCATCGAGAACTTTTATGTTGAGAAGTTGTGAATCAGGAGCAATCCCGTAATCATCTGTCTGAACAGTTCTACCATCTATAATGAATTTCCCATTTCCTGAGAGGATGGATGCAATTCCTGTCCCATGTCCTCGCAAATCATTAATATCTTCAGGCATACCTTCTGCTTTGAATGAGCTAATGATCTTCTGTTCATCGTAATTACGTAAACCTACTAAAGAGGGAGCTTGAGAAAAGTTCATACCACTATCCAGAACAGCTATCCTTACTCCGTAACCTGTATGGTTGAGATCATGCAATGCATCTATTTCTAAAGCTCTTCGAATATCGCTAAGTTCTATTCTACTTCCCAATTCTATATCTATAGTCTGGGGAATTGAGTATTTTTTAGTCCCTATAGGATAAACATACTTAATTTGATAGTGGGAGAAATCAATTTTGATTAGGTTTTCCAAATTATAAGAAATGGTAATTGCAGGTATAGGATTGTATTTTTTTTCTATGTCAATACCTAGATTTGATACTTCGTTGTAAAAACTATCCCTTTCTTCAAAACTAAAGAATGAAATTAATGCTCTACTTTTATATTCTCTTAGTTTCTCTTGCACTTTCTTTGATTCTAACGGTTCACTCCATCGACTATTTACTAGCTCATTATATGCAAATTCAGGTTTGGAATTTGTTAGTATAAACTCAGATTGTGCTTGTAGATTGGATGGTGTCATTGAAATTAATGGATGATTCCATGAAGTCGCTTTAAATAAAGCAGAATAAGGAAAAATCATCAATAGGAAGAATAGAAGAATGAATAGCTTTCTTTTCATAGATAAAGAATGAATTCTTTACTTTTAGATTTTTCCCTAATTTTGCTTTCAGCGGATACAAACGATAAGAGAGCTATTTATCTTTCTAATGGAAACTCTTATATTCAAAATCAATCGATGACTTGCAAGGTGAAAAGACAGTGCCTTATCAATGGTTAAAGCGATCAAGAAGAAAATTATCAGGTGGTCTTATTAAGCAAGCATCATCAAAAAAGAAAAGAGATGCTGGTAGATATCCTGCTGAAACACACATCGGTCCAAGAACATTCAAGCACATAAGAACAAGAGGTGGGCACCAAAAATATCGTGTTTTAAGAGACGAATATGCAAATATTCTTGATCAATCTACAGGTAAATCAAAGAAAGTCAAAATACTTAATGTTCTGGAGAATAAAGCAAATCGTGAATTTAGCCGCATGAATATCATTACTAAAGGTTGTATTATTAATACAGAAATCGGAAAAGCATTAGTAACAAGCAGACCTGGACAACATGGTATAATCAACGGTGTTTTAGTGGAAAAAATTGAAACTGACGAATAATTTTATCCAAATCATTTAATAGCAATTAAAATAAAATAAGGCAGAATCATGTTACGCAGAAAACGCTACTATGTTCTTTATCCGGAATATTTTGATAAAAGCTTATCTCGAAAGCAGGGAAGGAAGATTCCAAAAAGCAAGGCTGTTGATGATTGTAAATTATCGAAGATAGCTTACGCGTGCAAACATCTTAATCTTGATCATCAAATCGAGAAAGAGAAGAAGTATTCCAAAAATTGGTGGAATAGTGATGGAAGGATTATTGTTAATCCTGAAGGAATAACTAATAAAACAGAGTTAATAAGAAGAATTGCAAATATCTCCAGAAAGTTAAAAAAAGTTGAAAAATCTCAAGATCAAAAGAAAGGAAAAGCAACTGTAAAACCTAAAAAAGGGTAAGTTCTTCTTGAATAATTAACTGGTGAACAAATTGGAACACGGACGAATAAAGAAATTAGGTCCAATCACTCATTTTTCTGATCTTGGTTATGCAGTAGTAATCAATCCTTCTCAATTACCAAAAATTGGATCAAATGTAGTAACTGAGACTATGGAGCATATTGGAAGTATTAATGATATTTTTGGTCCAGTTAAGAAGCCTTACGTCAGTATAAAAATCAAAGAACAGTATAAAGAGAAAATTCAAGTGAAAACCATCTTGTATTCAATTGACAGAAAGAAAAAAGATGTAAGGCAAAAAAGATCTAATTCGAAAAAACCTAGCTTTCATAAGCAAAAACAATAATTATGTAAAAGGTCATAATTCGATTTTTGTCGGGTAAAATTTCAATCTTTAGAAAATAAAAAACCTATTCGATTCTATATACATATACTAGATACGTATCAAAACTTAAATAGGGTAAAAAGCATTAGTAATATTATAAGATAGGAAGTCCATTGAGCTATCTCTTTAGTAATACTAAAACATGGTGGTTTAGGGTATTATCGGTGTGTGATGAGAATGATTCCAATTCAAAGAATTAGAACTGAGAAAAATTATAGTAGCGCCCTAGGCGATGAAATTGTTGAGCTAATTGATAAAACAAAAAGTAGGAAATTATTATACAGAGAAGTGCTGGATATTTTAGGAAATCATGATTCTATCATTCTCAAAATCGATGAATTACTTTATACAAATAAAATATTGAAAATTCCAATCAAAATTGGAAACGTGAAGGATTTTGTTCTGACAATTCCTGGAAAAGAAGAAACAGGTTGGATGACAATGATTTGCCCATGTTTCACTTGTGATAGAATAAGTGAATGTGGAATCAATAATCCAGTAACTTTTGAGTCATGTCTCTTATTCAATGAGTGGTTAATCGAAGAAGATTTGTCAAAAGAAATTCAACCCTTCAAGTTTATTGAATTTGAAGTTCTTGAAGATAAAACCAAAATTCCTCCCAAAAAATAAACAAATTTTCTATTGGAGAGTTTGGGTCGCAACTCTTATCAATAATATAGTTTTAAGCTGTACAAAATAGCTATATGTGAATTAAGTGAGCGATGATTACTATTATCTGAAAGCAAAATACAAAGGTTATAGGTCTCGTGCATCTTACAAAATAATGGAGATAAATAAGAAATTCAAAATATTCAAGAAAGGACAGAAAATTTTGGATATGTGTGCAGCGCCTGGAGGGTGGGCACAAATCTGTTCTGGTGAAGTTGGTATTTCTGGTAAAGTCATCGCCCTTGACAAATCTTACATCTCTCCTTTTAAAGAAAAAAATATTGAAATAGTAAGTAGGGACATCTTTGATAATAACCTGTGTGCTTTTTTGTTAGATACTTATGGTGAATTTGATGTTCTCTTATCTGATTGTTCTCCTAATATTTCCGGCGATTATAGTAGAGATCATTCTACTCAAATGTATCTTGCTAATAGAGCCTTGGAAGTAGCGACCCAGATTTTAAAAAATGAGGGAAATTTTGTATGTAAATTGTTTCAAGGTAAGGAATCGGAAAGTTTTACAAAACGCACAAAATCCCTATTTGAGAAAACTAAGTTATACAAACCTAAAGCATCTCGCAAAAAAAGTTCTGAGATATACATTATTGGTATTAATAAACTAGAATGAAAGCAATGGATGTTGAAGAATGGTTGATCTTGATATGAAAATGACCGAAGAAAAAGAAGGAGCTACCACTTTTTTAATGTGTCAAGATGCTGAAAGAATCTATGATGCTTCGGTGTTTTACAATCCAAAGATGACTTTCAACAGAGATTTGACAATTCTTATTCTTTCTTCAATAATCAGCGATTCTAGCAATGCTTTAACATTTTTAGATCCTTTTGCAGGAACTGGTGTGAGGAGTTATAGAATTCTAAATGAACTCCCTTCGGGTCTAATAAAACGTGTAATAGCAAGTGATAGGAATCCAATGGCCATTGAAATGATAAAGCGAAATATAGAGAAGAATAAACTTGAAGATAGATTAGAAGTAATTCACTCTGATGCATTTGAAATCATTGCAAAATCAATAGAAACCAAAACACAAGCTGATGTAATTGATATCGATCCCTTTGGATCTCCAATTTTGTTTCTAGAAATAGCAATTCGAGCATTACAGAAGAATGAAGGTTTTTTATTTATAACAGCTACAGATTTACAGGTTCTATGTGGTAAATTCTCTGAAGCTTGTTTTAGGATTTATAATGCTATACCTACACGTTATTATCTCTGCCATGAAGTTGCTCTTCGAATTTTAATCTACAATTTGCTTATCAGTGCGGGAAGACTCGGTGTTGCAATAGATCCTGTCTTCAGTTACAATCATGAACACTTCTTACGAGTGAAAGTCAAAATTGTGGAGAGTAAAGAAAAAGCAAATGAACAACATAAAGATATAGGCTTCGTACACTTTTGTACAGATTGTTCATATGTTAAGTATTATAGAATAAGAGATGAAATTAGATATTCTAACTGTCCCATTTGTATGAAGAAATTAGAGAAAGCTGGCCCCTTGTGGCTAGGAAATCTCTATAATAGAAAATATATTGAAATAATGAAATCAGAACTGGAAAACTTTGATTTCTCTACTGGGAAACAAATTCGAAAATTACTTGATAACATTATAGAAGAAATCGATTCTCCTCCATTCTTCTATTTTATTCCATATATCTTAAGAAGTTGCAAGAAACAAGGGATAACTTTGTTACAGTTGATTGAATCTCTTCAACAGAAAGGTTTCATAGTATCAAGAACTGTATTCAACCCCGAGGGTTTAAAGACAAATGCTTCTTATGCTGATATTGTTGATGCAATCAAAATGTACTAACTAACAAAAGGTGGAAGAAATTTCTGAAAAAAAGAAATACATCGTTGGAATAGATGAAGCAGGTAGAGGTCCTGTTATAGGGCCTTTAGTTATTTGTGCTTATGCAATAGAGAAAAATCAAGAAGAAGTTTTGAGAAAATTAGGAGTAAAAGATTCAAAAATACTCTCTAAAAAAAAGAGAGAAGAATTGTACCCAAAACTAAAGTCAATCTCAGTAGATTACAAAATCAAACACATATCTCCTGCTGAAATAGATGAATTACGAAAAAGTTATTCCTTGAATATTATTGAACAAAAAATTATGCTCAAACTAACAAAAGAATTTGACTTTCGACCAGATGAAATTTATATCGATGCAGCTGATGTAAAAGAAAAGCGTTTTGGAGAGGTCTTTGAGAAAGAGTTCAATAAAGCAAAGGTTGTTTCAAAACATCAAGCAGACAAAGTATATCCAGTAGTTTCAGCAGCTTCAATTCTAGCCAAAGTGGAGAGAGATACTGTCATAGAGAAATTAGCTTCAAAAATAGGAGAAGATATTGGATCAGGTTATCCTGCAGATCCTAAAACAAAAGCATTTCTAAGGAGCTATTATTCCAAGAATAAGAAATTTCCTCCGTATGTACGAGACTCTTGGGATACTGTGAAAAATATTAAGAAAGAATTTTCAAACTCTAAGCTTTCCGATTTTTTTGGGTCAGATTGAGAGAATTGTCACTTTTCCCTCTACCTTCTGTTTTTCTTCTCTTGAGAAAGAAATAAGGTAAAACTATACCCGAAAGCAGACCTATTCCGTGTGCAAGAGAGTTAACATTAACACCTCCAGTAATTGCAAGGAAAATTACACCAGCTCCTAAATGAGCCCATAGAGATTTTCTTTTATTTTCTTCATAAGCTAAAATCAAATCCGCTCCCAAAAGACCAAAGATTCCTCCACTTGCTCCTACTGAAATTGAGTAAGGACCAAAAACAAAACTTAGAATTCCTCCTAATAATCCTGATACAATGAAGATGGTATAATATTGCCAAGAGAAGAATCTCTCTTCAGCTCTTAATCCAAAAATAAAAAGAAATAGGCAATTTGAGATAAAATGGATGATATCAGAATGAACAAATATTGAAGTCAGAATCAAGTAAATATGACCATTGAAAACCATTTGATTATTCTGACCAACAATCTTTAACAAATCCACTGATATTGTGAAGACATCAGTGAGATTGGTAACATCTACTCTGATAATACTAAATATAGATAGTACTATGTATACAATCAATATAATAAGAAATATATTCCTAGTAGGAAGATTAGTTAACCAGAAAGATTTGAAATCATAAGTTTGATCTGAATCGGACACAGAATTACTTTAACAAGCATCATTAAAAAAGATTGTATAAATAAAAAAGAAGAAAAAAGATCATTTCTTTTTCTCTAAAGAATAGAATACACTGCAGTTTAAGCCCCTTAACCAGTTATAGAACCCCGTACTCTATTGTGGGTAAGTATTGCTATTTTATGTTAAGATCAATAAGCTTTCATTCTATCAACAATGTTTTATTGAGCTATAAAATGATGAAATGAAACTAGCATGGATATCAGTTCAACTCCAATAGCAAAAATAAGTGCAGATGGATCGATAGAGGTTTTAGAACATATTAGATTTGTTTGTACTAGTTGTGCTGAATGTTGTAAACTGAATAACATTCCAATAACGGAAGAAGACATAGAGAAAATAGTCGAAAGAGGGATTGAAGTAGATCAATTTATTGAAGAATTGAGTCCTGTTTTGATTGCAAGTAAAAGCTTAGAAAATGGGTTGATTAAAGCATACTTTTTGCGAAAGAAACCTTTTGTAAATGAATGTGTTTTCGTGGACGAACTTAACTTGTGTAAAATCCACGAATTTAAACCTTCAGCATGTCAGTTATATCCTTTTTCAATACGGAAAGAAGATGAGGGTTATGTAGCTATAGTCCATCCAGACTGTGTATGTGATTGTATAGAGCTAGGAATTTCTGAAGAAAAATCGCAAACAGTTGAGATAGTGGAAAATTTGCTATCAACTTTAACTATAAATTGATTTTTACATCTTTAATGGTAAAATTTATCATATGTATCAAATGATAAACCATCATGAGCTTGTTTAAGACCAACTTCATGAAACTAGTAGAAGCTTATCTACAAAATCAAGGTTTTACTGTAGAAATGTGCAACATTTACACCAGAGGAGTTGATTATTATGAAAGTTACAAACGTGTGATAATGTGTGCATACAAAGATGATCTATTATTATGCATCAGAGCAAGAAGTGGAATAACAAGCGATCCTTTTGTTGGTGATGAAAACCAAATTGAACTCAAGCTTCAAGAACCAGCTCTTAAATTGTTAAGTTGTATACGATCACTAAACACAGGAATGGATCCCATTTATTGTGATAAATTTCAAAACATGATGGCAATTCCTGTTATAATCATGGAAAAATCATCTAGAAGCCATCCATTATACTATTATTTTGATGAAGAAACACGTGAATCAAAAATATGGTATAAGAAAAAGAATGTTGTCTATTTACCGTGGGAGTGGATCAAGGAATTTTGGAACAAAGACTTTGAATTATCACTAAAAGATCAAGGTTTTGAAATAGCAGATCCTGTCAAATATGAAGCACCTCCAAACATCACAAATGCAATAAATGAAATAGAGGAAATTCTAGCTTC